>CAXMLU010000695.1:0-8184 GCA_964194255.1 uncultured bacterium | reverse complement strand
GCCCCCCCCCCCCCCCCACGTCTGTCCCCGGATGGCGGGGCGCGTTCTTCCCACAAAAACCGACGGGGCCCCGCCGGTAACGGGCGGGCCTCGATGGGGGAAGATTCGTTGCTCTTGGCAAGCTGCGCCGGCTCGTGAGCCGACCGGGGGGTCGGTCGTGGCGAACCCCTCCGGTGACTCACGACGCCGATGCCGCTCCCGGAGTGGCGCTCGCTGCCGTCCGGCGCTGCATCGCCCGGCGGCGCCGAATACGACGGCGCTCCCGTTCGCTCATGCCGCCCCAGATGCCGAACTTCTCGCCGTTGGCCAAGGCGTACTCGAGGCAGTCCTCTCGGACCACACAGCCCCGACATACCTCCTTGGCCTCCCGGGTTGATGCACCTCGCTCCGGGAAGAACAAGTCGGGGTCGACGCCCATGCAGTTCGCTTGGCGCTGCCAAGTCCGTTCTTCGCTCTGCAATATGTCCATGATGTGCTGCTCCATCGGTGGCCTCCCCTCTTCGGCATATAGCACCGATGTAATTACATGGGTGTGATCTTCCCCCCTCAGCGCCTCCGGCGCAAGTGGGAATCACCAAGAACTGCCGACAGACTTGCGTCATGCGGGTCGAAACCCGACAAGGCGACATCACTCAGGAGGCGGTAGACGTCATCGTAAACGCCGCGAATTCGTCACTTCTGGGCGGTGGCGGAGTCGACGGCGCCATCCATCGGGCGGCCGGATCCGAGCTCCTGGCCGAGTGCCGAACCCTGGGCGGCTGCGCGACCGGCGAGGCCCGAGCCACCCGCGGCTACAACCTAACCGCCACCTGGGTGATCCACACGGTCGGACCGGTATGGCGCGGCGGCGACCAGGGCGAGGCTGAGTTGCTCGCGTCCTGTTACCGACGGTCCCTGAAAGTGGCAGGCGAACTCGGAGCCCGCTCGATTGCCTTCCCCGCCATCTCCACTGGCGTCTACGGCTACCCGAAGACCAAAGCTGCCTCTGTGGCCGTCGAGACGATCATGCAGACCGGACCGGAAAGCGGATTTGAACTCGTTCGTCTCGTGGCTTTCGACGCCGCCACCTTGACGCTCTACGAGCAGCTCCTCGCTAGTGCCCGATGAGGATGGCCTTAACAGGATCCTCCGATTCGGGGGTCACCAGGGCGAGTACCTCGTCGCCGGCCTCGATCACCGTGTCCCCTCGGGGCACGATCACGTGGCCCTCCCTGACCAGGGCGACGATAGTGGCATCCCGGGGGACGCCGAGCCCGGAGATGACCCGTCCGGCCGCCGGCGAGTCGGGGGCGAGCGTCACCTCGACGAGGCGGGCCTCGCCACCTTCAAACTGGAGCAAACGCACCAGCGAACCGACCGAGACGGCTTCCTCCACCAACGCACTGAGCAGATGGGGCGTGGAGACGGAAACGTCGACGCCCCACGTTTGATTGAAGAGCCAGTAGTTCTTCGGGTGATTGACGCGGGCCACGACGCGCGGAACAGCGAACTCCTGCTTGGCCAGGAGGGACACCACCAGGTTGTCCTCGTCGTCACCCGTCGCCGCCACCATGACATCGACCTCGGCGATGCCGGCAGCGTGGAGCGACCTCACTTCGCATGCGTCGCCGACGAACCAGCGGACATCGAGGCTCGGCCGGAGGCGGCTGACCAGACCCAGATCCTTCTCGATCAGCAGGACCTCATGGCCGGCCGCCTGCAGATCGGCAGCGATGAAGGTGCCGACGTTGCCGGCGCCGGCAATGGCGACCTTCATATCAGTGCCCCCCCGCCGCGTGGCCACCAGTCGGGTGCAGCCGGCTATCCAGTTCATCCATGGCGTCTTTTCGGACCGCGATATGGAGTACGTCGCCCTCCTGGCCGATCGTGTCGGGCGCGACCAGAGAGATCTGACCCGCTCGGGTGACGGCAAGTACGCGGAACTTGTCACCGTCCGAGAGCAGGGCCAGCTGTCGCCCTGCCCACGCCTCGGGGAGGCTCCGTTCCACCAGCCCCAGTCGTCCGGTCCCGTCGCTCCACTCCTCTACCGAGGTCTCGGGGAAGAGCCGGCGCATCACCTGGTCGGTGGTCCACGTCACCGTGGCGACGGTGGGGATGCCCAGGCGCTGGTAGATGAGGGCCCGGCGAGGGTCGTAGATGCGGGCCACCACGTTGGTGATCTCGTAGGTTTCTCGGGCGATCCGGGCGGACAGGATGTTGGAGTTGTCCCCGCTGGTGACGGCGGCAAAGGCGCCCGCCTCCCGGACGTTGGCCTCCTCGAGATGATCCCGGTCGAACCCGAAGCCGTTCACGGTTTGGCCGTCCCAGTCATCTGGAAGATACTTGCGGAATGCGGCCGGGTTCTTGTCGATGATGGAAATGCTGTGGCCCGCCTTCTGTAGGGTCAGAGCCAGTTCGGAGCCGACCCGGCCGCAGCCCACCACGATGACATGCATCGGCGCAGTGTCACACCTGAGGCGGACCGGTGCAACGGGGACGCCTCGGCCGTGTTTGACTATTCCCACATGAGGACGGAGGAAGAAGCGACCATCCAGGACTCGCCGCCGCTCGGCGCGGCGCCGGCCCCGGACGCCAACGTGGTCGTGAACCTTCCGGAGACCCTCAGCTATCGGTTCAAGAACAAGCTGCTGGGGCCGCCCCTCGATACCGAGATGCTGGCCCACGAGCGACTCGGCATCCCGACCGCCCTGGCCGTGTTCTCCTCGGACTGCATCTCGTCATCGGCGTATGCCACCGAGGAGATTCTCCGCCACAGCATCCCCGCGATCGGGCTGGCCGCCTTCAGCCTGGTGGTGCCCATCACCACGCTCATCCTGATCGTGCTGTTCTTCCTCATCCTCTCCTACCGAGAGACCATCAAGGCCTACCCCACCGCCGGCGGCGCCTACATGGTCACCCGGGACAACTTCGGGCTCCTGCCGGCGCAGGTGGCCGGCGTTTCCCTGCTCACCGACTACATCCTCACGGTGGCCGTCTCGGTCGCTGCCGGGACCGACGCCCTGACCTCGGCCATCTCCATCCTCGCCCCGTACCACGTGGCCATCGCCCTTGCCTTCATCATTCTCATTGCGTACGGCAACCTCCGCGGGGTCCGTGAGTCGGGGAAGCTCTTCGCCACCCCCACCTATTTCTTCATCATCATCATGGTCGTGCTTATCGTCGTCGGAATCTTCAAATGGGGGAGCCTCCACCCCCAGCACATCACCGGACTCAAGGGCACGATCTCGATCGGTCACCCCAACCCCGCGAGGGCATTGTTCTACGGCCTCGGTCTGTACAAATTCCTCACCTCGTTTGCCTCCGGCAGCGCCGCCGTAACCGGCGTCGAGGCCATCTCCAACGGCGTCACCGCCTTCCGCAGGCCGGAATGGAAGAACGCCCGCGTGACCCTGTTCATCATGGGCGGGACCCTCGGCACCCTGTTCCTCGGGCTATCGGTGCTCTCCACCAAGGTTCACCCCATTCCGTATCTTGGCGGCACGCCGACGGTGATCTCTCAGATCGGCAAGTCGGTGTTCGGCGGGGGGACCATCGGAAACGTCCTCTACTACGGCCTCCAGGCCGGGACCATGCTGATCCTCGTCTTGGCCGCCAACACGAGCTTCGCCGACTTCCCCCGCCTGGCCAGCTTCCACGCCGGCGACAACTTCATGCCCAGGCAGTTGACGAAGCGGGGCCATCGCCTGGTGTTCTCCAACGGCATCATCGGACTGGCGGTGGCGTCCAGCGTGCTGGTGCTGGCCACCGGCGCCATCGTCGACAAGCTGATTCCGTTGTATGCCATCGGCGTGTTCACCAGCTTCACCATGTCCCAGGCGGGCATGGCCAAGCACCACCTAACGCACAGGGAGGAGCACTGGCGTCAAGGCCTGTTCATCAACGGGTTCGGCGCGTTCCTGTCCCTGATCGTCGACGCCATCATCCTGGTGACCAAGTTCAAGCACGGGGCCTGGGTCATCGTCCTCTTCGTGCCGATCATGGTGTACGGGCTGACCCGCCTCAACAAGCAGTACGAAGCCGAAGCCGAAGAGTTGAAGGAAGGGGCGCCCCAACTGGCTGAGGCGCCGGTTCTTCGCCGCCACGTCGTGCTCGTGTTTGTCGAGAACCTCGACATCGCCGCCGCCCGCGCCATTCAATACGCGCGAACCCTTTTCCCCGATGAACTACGGGCGGTTCACTTCGTTGTCGACCCGGCCCGAGCGGAAGAGCTGGCCCGGGCATGGAGCCAGCTGGGCCTGTCCCGGTTGCCGCTCGACATGATCGAATGCCCGGATCGCCGCATCGCCCGGGCGGCTCTCGAAGTGGTCGCCGAGCAGCTCACGAACGGGGACACCGAGGTCACCGTCCTGGTGCCCCGCCGGGAGTACGTGCGGGCCTGGCACCGCCTCCTCCACGATCGGACCGCGAACCAGATCGCCGCCGCCCTTGCCGACCTGCCGCACGCCAACGTGACGTTCGTGCCCTATCACCTCGGCCACACCCGGGCCACGGTCGAGATCCCGAAGCCCGCGCCCAAGAAGCGCCGGCAGGCCAAGGCGCAGCCGCCGGGGGCGGCTGTCCCCGAGCTACCGGCGGACGTCGTCCCAATTGCCAGCGTCCGGGCCCGGCAGCGGGTCAAGGTGGCCGGACGGGTGCACTCGGTGCGGGTCCAGCCCTGGTCCGGTCAGCCGACGCTCGAGTGCACCTTGGTGGACCAGTCCGGACGCATCCAGGTGGTCTTCCTCGGCCGCCGCCACGTGGCCGGGATCGAGCCCGGGGCCGTGCTGGTGGTGGAGGGGATGGTGGGCGAGCACGGCGGGCGCCTCGTCATCCTCAACCCGGAGTACCGCCTGCTCCGAGGGGCCGACGGACCTCCGCCGGCTCCGGGCGCCGCCCACCACTAACGCACCGGACCAGGAACTACGCCCCTCGGGCCCTCCGCCCGGCGTGCATGGCCCTCTTCTGCTCGATGAAGTCGACCAGGACGTAGTCCCCCAGCGTCTCCGGCGTCGTGAAGAACGCCCGCCCTCGGTTCAATTGGGTGAGCTTCTCCACAAAGGCTTTCAGATAGCTGTTCGCGTCAAGCATGAACGTGTTGATGCGGATCCCGTCCCGCGTGCACCTGGCCACTTCCGTGAGTGTGGCGTCGACGGTCTCCTGCACCGGCGGGTAGTTGAAGAAGACCTGGCCGTCAGCCATCAAATGGGCCGTCGGCTCGCCGTCGGTGATCATGATGATCTGCTTCTGTCCGGTCTGGCGGGCCAGCATGCGCCGGGACAGCAGGAATGCATGCTGCATGTTCGTGCCGTAGACGAAGTCCCAGGACACCTCGGGCAGCTGCTCCGGCTTCAGCTCTCTTGCCACCTCGCTGAACCCCACGATCCCGAGGTAGTCGCGGGGGAACTGGCTGGAGATCAGTGAGTGCAGGGCCATGGCCACCTTCTTGGCGGCCAGGAAATTGTCGCGCATCGGCATGGACAGCGACAGGTCGACCATGAGCACCGTCGAGCTGCGGGTCAGCGTCTCGGTTCGCTCCACCTCGAAGTCATCCGGCGAGAGATGCACCGGGGTCCCGCCGCCGGTGCGCTGGAGCGCGTTGCGCACCGTGCGCTCGATGTTCAGATTGAACGGGTCGCCGAACTCGTACGGCTTGGTCTCGTAGGCCCGCTCATGGCCGATGCCCGACGGGTCCACCTGGTGGCGGCCCATCCGGTCCTTGGTCAGCCGGCTGAACAATTCCGCCAGCGCGTTCTGGCCGATACGCCGCATGCCCCGAGGCGTCAGTTCGAACCGGCCCTCCCGCTGCTCGATGAGGCCCGCCTCTTCCAGCATCTTGGCCAGCTCAGCCAGGCGCTCGAGTGACTTGGCCCCGTCGTCACCGAGCAGCTGGCGGGCCTTGTCCAGGTCCACGTCGGCCAGGGCACCCGGGCTGGTCGCCGAGTTGAGCAGGTTCTCCAGCTGGTCGATGTCGCCCAGCTGATTCATCAGGGCGGCGGCATCGGCGAATCCGAGCGGGTCCTGGCCGCTGAAGTTGAAGGGACGGCGCTCCCAGCCTGCGCCCGGAAAGGCGTTCCGCAGGTTCTGGCTGAGACGATCCATCTGCCACCGCAGGTCCATGTCCTCCAACAGCTGTTCGGCCAAGCCCTGCAGCTGCGCCCGCTGCTCGGGCGTCATGGAGTTGAGCAAGTTCTGCATGGCCGCCATCTGCTCGGCGAGTTGCTCGAGCAGTTCGTCGAGGCTCTGCGGGCTCCCGGGGAAGAAGTCGCCGAAGCGCTCCATGAACTGATCGAACGCAGCGGTCGTGTCCTGGCCCTGCTCCCGCATCTCGAGCATCTGATTGAGCTCGTTGAACATGTCCTTCATGCGCTGGAGGTGCTCGGGCGACACGTCGGACATGGCGCCGGCCATCTGATTGAAGTAGCTCTGCATGAGCTGCTGGCGCAGCTGATCCATCAGCGCGTCGAACCGCTCCCGGGCCTCCGATGATGTGAACTCGTAGTTCTGAAGCTCCCGCACCTGGCTGGCCAGGTCGGGCGGGAGCAGATCCAGCTGCATCCGTCGCTCGGCGGCCACCTCGTCGGTGATCTCCTGCCGGCGCTGGTCGCCTGACTCCCGCGCCTCCCGCACGAGGTCGTCGATGCCGGCCCGCTCCATGTCGACCACCTCGCGCAGCTGCTGGGCGATGTCGTCGTAGACCCCACCGAGGTCATAGCGCTCGAGCTGGTCCCGGCGGCGCCGGCGGAGACGCTCGAGCAGCTCACGGATGCCCGCCGCCCGTTCCCCGCTCCGGTCGCGGAAACCCGACTGGAGCATCCGGCGCAGGGCGGCGTTGAGGTCGCCGTGATAGAGGAGGTCGTCCGTGATCTCCGACAGCACGTCGTCGGCGTCGAAGTCAAAACCGACCTGGGTGCCGTCCCAGCGCGAGTACTGGAACCGGGGCATGCCCCGAGGCTACGCCCCGCGCCGCGGGTCTGGAGAGGCGGCGATTACTGGTGGTGCCGGCGGGCCTCGGCGGCGATGCGCAGGCGCTCGGCGCGCGCCCGCTCAGCGTCGTCGGCGCTCTCCTGGATGTCCTCGTCCCACCACGCCTGGCAGGCCGGGCAGTGAAACTTGACCCGTTGCTGAACCGTGTCGATGTAGTCGGCCACGCCCTTGGTGGCGCAGCGGGCGCAGTACCCCGGGCCCTTTTCGACCTCTTGGACGTCTTGGTTACGCAGATTGATGATCTTCCCCAGTCCCATGCCGTGAGTGTAGGCCCTTTTTCCGCCCAATACCACGAAGAGTGGGGAGTTGTTTACGCTGAGAGCGACGGCCGCGGCGGGGTTGGGGCCCCGCCTTGCGGAGGAGCCGGAGCCGACCGGGGATCTACCGGGCCCGATAGGTGGCCCGGCCCCCGGCCGCCTCCTTGTTGAGCCGCTTCGACAGATGCAGGCCCTCAAGGACGAATTCGGTGGCGCTGGCCACTGCCGCCGGCGTCTCGCTGCCGGCCAGGTCCATGACCGGCGCCTTGAGTACGGGCAGCTTGCTGAGCACCTCCACGTAGGTGGCCGAGGGGATGTCGTCGCCGGCGTGAACGACGGTGCCCTCGTCGAAGGCGAGGACGACGTCGCGGAACTGGTCCATCGGGCAATGATCCTTGAAGACAGTGAGCACGGCCTGCTTGATCAGCCGGTCAACCACCTGCTCGTCGCTCCCCTCCTCCAGGGTCTCGATCTCGACCTTGCCCGACGTCGAGGCGGCCAGCGCGTCAAGATCGCTCACGCGCGGAACGATGTCGGGCTCGCCCATGCGCAGCGCCCGGCGGGCGGCGTTGGCCACAAGGGTCTCGTAGTTGGCGATCGTGAGCCGGACCGAGACGCCAGAACGCTGGTTGATCTTCGAGCTCTGCCTGGCCAGATGGGTGAGCGTGCCGACAATCTCCGACATGAACTCCGGAACCTGCACCCGCAGTCCGAGACTGTCGGCGGTGCGGGCCTCCTGGTGCACGACGGACAGCTCCGTCTCGATGTCGAGCGGGTAGTGGGTACGGATCTGCGCGCCGAACCTGTCCTTCAACGGCGTGATGATGCGGCCCCGGTTGGTGTAGTCCTCCGGGTTGGCCGAAGCGACCAGCATCACGTCGAGGGGGAGGCGGATCTTGTAGCCGCGCACCTGGACGTCGCGCTCCTCGAGGACATTGAGCAGGCCGACCTGGATGCGCTCGGC
>CAXMLU010000694.1:0-2059 GCA_964194255.1 uncultured bacterium | reverse complement strand
ACATCGGCGGATCGAGCTGCACAGCCTTGGCCGCCCTCGGCAACCCCCAGCCGGCGGCCAGACGAGCCGCCTTGAGTTCCCCAGCGAGATCCATCGGGAAGGCGTGCCGTCTTGACGTCATCGCGTCCCGGTCTCCCGGGGTTCTGATCGCTTCCACGCCCAAATTTTCGCACGGAATGTGTGCCATTGGGCTGTTCCGTCATCATGCGCCCGCGTGCACGGGCGTATTGGAAGCAATTGGCCTGGAACGGCAGTTAGCAGTAATTCGGCGTGACGCAATACCGTCGTGACCTCGGCGTGACCTAAGTGGAGGTCACGACGGGTTCTTCACAGTCACGGCCGGTTACAAGAAAACGGCCTGCCGTAAGGGTTTTCTCGGGTTCTGGCAGGTCACGGAATTGGGTCCTTTCAGCTTCCCAAGCTGAGAACGCGAGTTCGATTCTCGTCGCCCGCTCTGGGGAAAGGGCTGGTCAGCGGCATTTCGCCGGGTCCTGGGCGCTGTCGCGTCCGACTCCATCGCGCGGCCATCGCGCGGCCGCAGAGATGCAGGGACGTCCGGCGGCGTTCGTCGGGCCTGTTCGATGACGGCGTTGAGCCGCTCGGCGATCCGGCGATCTCGAGTGGCCGCGGCGTGCTGGTAGCGCAGCGCGGCCTGAGCGGAGGAGTGACCGAGCCGAGCCATGAGCTCCTTGGTGGACGCACCGGTCCAAGCCGCCAGGGTCGCCCCCGCGTGGCGCAGGTCGTGGATGGTGATTCCCTCGATGCCGACGTCCTGGCGGGCGCGCTTCCACGCCGTGTACAGCGTGGCTCGACGGAGCGGGCCGCCGGCCGGGCCGGTGAAGAGGACGCCGTCCGGGGCGGGATCGGCGTAGTGGTCGAGATGGGTCGAGAGTGCGTCGGTGACGAGAGTGGGAAGGTTCACCATGCGGCGGCCGGCCTCGGTCTTTGGCGGGGTCACGATCCGCAAGCCGGTCCTGAGCTGCACGGCCTGCTCTTCGATGTGCACACGTCCGTTGACGAGGTCCACGTGGTCGCGGCGCAGTGCGAGAAGCTCGCCCAGGCGTAGCCCTCCAAAGGCGGCCAGGAGGACGGGCGCGTGGTAGCGGTCCTCGATCGTCTCGGCCAGCTTGAGGATCACCTCGGGGGGGACGAAGGGCCGCTCGTCGGGATGCTCGTTGCCGGCGCCGGGCACTCGGCACGAGTTCGAGGGCAGCCTCCGGTCATCGACGGCGGTGCTCAGGATGGTACGAAAGAGCCGGTAAGCCTTGGCGGCCTGCACCGGGCTTACCCGACGGGCCAGATCGGCGTGCCACGTGCGGACGGCCTCGGGGGTGACCCTGGAGAGGGCGAGGGCTCCGAAGGTCGGCACGATGTGGCGGTCGAGCAAGTCCCGGTACAGCTCGAAGGTGCGAGGAGCAAGCGGTCGTTTCTTGACCAAGCGTGTCGCCAGCCAGTGCTCTGCGTACGCGGCCACGGTTTCCGTACCCGATCTCGGGTCGATGGCGACGCCCATGACCACATCGGCCTCCATGAGCCGTGCCCACTTGTCGGCGTCTTCTCGTCGCTTGAATGTCCTGGTCACGACACGCGACGTGAGCCGGACCCGGACGTCGTAGCGGTGCTCGCCCTTCGCCGTCGTTCTGCGAGAGATCGAGGCCATTGCTGCCTTTCAGGAACGCCCTGCGCCACTCAACCCAGGGGACGCTCCTCCGCACGCAACCTCGCGACGAACTCGTCGAGCTCGGCGATGGGCACGCGGCACAGCCGCCCGATATGGACCGGACAAAGCAAACCACGGGCAATCAACCCGTAGACGGTGGTCCGACCGACGCCGAGGAGCTTACCTGCCTCCTCGACGGACACCAGGAGCGGACGAGCCTTGCCCTTCTCCTCGGGTTCGACGGAACCGATATCCGCCAGAGCCATCTTCTTCCCTTCAGTCGTGTGGGTGGCGTCCTGCCGCCGGCCTTGTTGCAGATGAGCGCGCCGACACCGGCGAATTCGACTCACGACTTCGGCGGCGAAGACAGCCCGCCGTGTCCGGGTAACGGACACGGCC
>CAXMLU010000693.1:0-5267 GCA_964194255.1 uncultured bacterium | reverse complement strand
CCTACAACGTGGCCAAGGCCCGGGCGCTTAGAGGGTGGACCCAGGAACGAGCGGCCGAGGTGCTCGAACCGTTGCTCGGCACCAGGCTGTCCACGGCCAGCTTCTCCGCCCTCGAGCGGGGAGCCTGGGTGCCCATGCGCATCAAGGAGTTCAACGCCGACGAGCTCCTGGCCCTGTCCCGCGCTTTCGGGCTGCCGATCGGCTGGTTCCTCACCCCGCCGCCGGCTGTCGACGACATCGGCCTTCACGCACCCGATACCGACAGCCAAGGCCATGATCCTCTCATGCTCCTCGACGCCGTCCTCGGCACCGACGAGACGTTCGCCCACTGGCAACAGGCGCTCTTCGACTACTCCGCCGGGGTCGCCCCACCCCCCAAGAGCCGCCGACACCGCCAGAACCTCCAACCCCACGATCTCGGTGAGCGCGGCCAATCGGTCGCCGCCACGAGAGCCAAGGCCATCGTCCGCCAACGCTTCGGCGACCTCGACGGGGCCCGCGACGTCCTCTCGCGACTGACCGAGATTCTCGACGAGCTCGGCACCACCGAACCAGACGAAACCGAATGACACGACCCGACATTGCACGGCAGCTTCGACGCCAGGCCCACAAGGAAGGGGGCCGCTGAGGCGCGGCTACACGGCCAAGAAGGGCCGTCGCTACTACGCAGTCATCGACCCGGCCACGGGCAAGGAGAGGTGCCGCTAGGAAGGCTGCCAGGCGGACTCCCGAGGAGCGGAATCGGCGAAAAGTCGTGAGCACCACGGCGCTCCAGGAAGGACCCCGCAGCGAATCGATCGACCGTCGGCCGGCGCCAGCGCCGCCGGTGGTGTCGTCAGGAGGTGCGGGCGTTGAGCAAGTGGGCGTTCCGAGCGACCGGCCCAGGGACGGGCCGCAGATGGACGACGCCGTCCTCGTCGACATCGACCACTTCCGCGACAGCGAGCGCTGTCCCTCTGCCGGCCACGACATAGGCGCCGGGAACGATCTTGGAGGGCGTCGTCGCTTGGTCGACGAAGGTCCACGGCAGGCCCGTGTCGTCCTCCTCGTTCCAGTCGATCTGGATGTCCACGGCGATCGTCATCGCTCATCCTTCACCGGCACATGGTGGGGGTTCGCTCTTCGCTCATTTTCGCACACCAGGAGCCGGCCAGTGTCCCGCTCGAGATCCGGCAGCATGATCGTGTAGTGGGGACGGCGGAACGTCGGGCGCAGCTCCAGGCCCGCGCTCCGGATTGCCGCGGCAGTCATCAGCACGAGCGTGTCGAACTGTGCCAGCCGGGCCCGAGCCAAGGTGTCGAGTGCCGCCTCGTCCGCCGCTGAGAACACCGAGATCCCGTACTCGCCGAACCGGGCGTGAGCTGCGACGGCGTCAGCCCGGATCGTGGTGGCGTCGAGGTCACCGCCGCGCACGACGATGAGCGCGTTGTCGGCAAGCTGTTCGACGCGGACTCGATAGGGGCTCACGCCGGCCGCGGGGCGACGAACACCTCGTCGATCCGCTCGCCCGCCTTGCGGTGTTGCTCGGACACCACATGGGTGTAGGTGTTGAGCGTGATCTCCACGTCGGCGTGGCCCATGCGCTCCTGCATCACCTTGTCGTCGCCAACCACGACCCGGCCGACGGACTGAGCCGTGTGCCGGAGCCCCTTCGGCGTGATGCGCGGCAGCTTTGCCTTGGCGATCAGGTCGTCCATCAGCCGACCGAAGTTGTTGGGGTCGATCTGGCCCCCGACCGCGGTGGTGAAGACGAGCCCGGAGTCCCGCCACCCGTCACCGCAGAACGAGGCTTCGGCTGCCTGCGCCGCTCGATGCTGGCGCATGACAGCGGCCGTCCCCGGCCCGAACGTCACGATACGCTCGCTGGCCTCGGTCTTGAGCTGCTTCATGACCGGGCGCCCCCGCTCCACCGCGAGCTGCTGCACGACCTCGAGCTGGCAGCGATCGACGTCGACATCCCCCCACCGCAGCGCCAGCACCTCCCCGCGTCGAAGGCCGGTGACGAGGCAGAGGTGGAACGCGGCGTACAACCGATGGCCAGCGGTCGCGACCAGGAACACCCGCGCCTCCTCCAACGTCCAGCCCATCCGGCTGCGAGAACGCGACGCTCGGGGCGGCTGGGTGAGCACGACCGGGTTGTGGGCCAGCCGGCCGCGCTGGACGGCCTCCTCCAAGCCCATCGACAGCACCTTGCGCACCAGCCGGGAAGAGGTCGCACCGAGTCGGGACTTGCCGCCGTCGGGCGCTACCGACAGCTCCCTCAGCCAGTCGTCAACCAATTCCGGTGTCAGGTCCCGTAGCCGCACCGCCCCGATCAGCGGGACGATATGGCGTGTGACCGCCCACCGGTACTGGTCATAGGTGGCCACCTCGACCCGGCCGTGCTTCGACGGCAGCCACACTTGGTCGAAAAAGGCCTCGACCGTCTCGTCCTCTCCGCCGGCCCGCGATTCGGCCGCCGCCCGGGCGCAGGCCACCGCCGCCCGCTTCGTCTCGAACGTCCCCAGTTGGCGCACCTTGCGGCGGCCCGTGGCGGGGTCGTACCCGGCGACGCGCACGACCCAGCGATCCCGCTGTCGCTGCACCGACGGCTCCAGTGTCTCGACTGCTCGCATGTCCGACCATGGTACGGGGAGCGGGTGACAGACGCATACATGCCGCATACACGCCCGGAAACGAGAAGAGCCGGTGCCTTCGGCACCGGCTCTGACCTGGGCTTTTCTGGTCGGGCTGGGGAGATTTGAACTCCCGACCTCTTGACCCCCAGTCAAGCGCGCTAACCAAGCTGCGCCACAGCCCGTGGTGCGGTCGATGGTAGACGATCGAGGTCAGAGGTGATGCGCCAACCATTCGACCCCCTGGACGGCCCGGTAGCCGAGGTAGACGACCAGGCCAACAAGCAGAACCTTGAAGTGCCATGGCGCTCTGGGTGCGGGCGGGGCGATCACCCGGCCGCAGGTCGGGCACTCCCCTCCCGCTCCCATGGTGGGCGGATTCAAATAACGGCTGCACTCCTCGCACCACGGCAACGCTCACACCCCCTCGGCCGCCGCCAGCCGCCAGCGGGGGCCAGCGGCGGCGACCCGGCTCGGCACGGCGTGGCCGACCAGCGACGCCACGAGCGCGCTCACCGCCAGCAGGCCGTCCAGATCGACGCCCATAGTGATACCCAGATCGGAGCACAGATAGACGATGTCCTCGGTCGCCAGATTGCCGGCCGCTCCAGCCGCGAACGGCGACCCACCCAATCCGCCGATCGACGTGTCGAACCGGATCACGCCCGCTTCAAGGCCGGCGTAGGCGTTGACCAATGCGGTGCCGCGCGTCTCATGCAGATGCAGGCCGATATGCGGTCCGGTGCGCTCCACCAGTCCGTGCACGAGCCTCGGAGTGGCCATGCCGGTCGTGTCCGCGTACGTGAGCGACGTGGCACCGAGGTCGAGTAACCGCCGGCCCAGACGGTCTACCTCCGATGGACTGAGGTCGCCTTCATAAGGCGAGCCGAACGCGCACGATACGACCGCGTCGATCGGCAGTCGGGCGCCAACCAGCGTGACGATCTGGCCCACCTCGGCCACCGACTCGTCGACAGACATGTGGACGTTCTTCTGGCTGTACGCCTCTGATGCCGACACGGTGACCGAAAGGCCGTCGACGCCGGCGTCGAAGGCCAGTTCGGCCCCGCGCTGGTTCGGTACCAGCGCGACGTAGCTCACGCCCGGGACCCGCTCGACCAGGCCGAGCACCTCGGCGGCCCCGGCCATGGACGGCACCGCCTTCGGTGACACGAAGGACACCGCCTCGATCTCGCGCAGCCCGGCGCCGGTCAGCGCTTCGATCAAGCGTGCCCGGTTCGCTGGCGCGATCGGTGGCTCGGCCTGAAGGCCGTCACGGGGGCCAACCTCGCGAAGGCGTATGGCCCTCGGGAGGCCGGTCATACCGGCGGCACACCGTGGCGCCGGTTGCTGAAGGAGCGGTCCTTCGTCGACGCCAGGGCGAAGCGACGCACCAGCTCGTCCCGCAGATCCGCCGGCTCGACGACCGCGTCGATGACCAGCTCCGACGCCAGGCGGAGCAGGTCGATGTCCTCTTCATACTCGGCTCGCAACCCGTCGACGTACTTCTCGCGCTCGTCGGAATCCTCGATCGCGCTGATCTTCTTGGCGTAGACGGCGTTGATGGCCGCCTCCGGTCCCATCACCGCGATCTTGGCGGTGGGCAACGCCAGGCAGGCGTCCGGTTCGAAGGCCGGCCCGGCCATGGCGTACAACCCGGCCCCGTAGGCCTTGCGCACGATCACGCTGATCTTGGGAACGGTGGCCTCGGAGACCGCCGTGATCATCTTGGCGCCGTGCCGGATGATGCCCCTGCGCTCGACATCGGTGCCGATCATGAACCCGGGCACGTCGGCGAGGAAGAGCAGGGGAATGTTGAACGCGTCGCAGAGCCAGATGAAGCGGGCGGCCTTGTCCGCGGAGTCGACGAACAGGACCCCTCCTTTCTGCATCGGCTGGTTGGCCACGATCCCCACCACCGCGCCGCCCAGCCTGGCGAAGCCGGTGAGCAGCTCCTTCGCGAAGAGCCGCTTGACCTCCAACCAGGAACCGCCGTCGACCAGCGCCTCGATCACCTTGCGCATGTCGTAGCCGCGCTGGGCTTCGACCGGGATCAGGCTGGCCAGTGGCCGCCTCGGGTCTGGCTCGAGCACCTGGCTGGACACCTGGGGAAGCCGGTGACAGCTGTCAGGCAAGAAGCCGAGCAATGTCTTCGCGGTTTCGATCGCGGCCTCGTCGTCCGGCACCAGGAAGTCGCCGCAGCCGCTCTCCGAGCAGTGCATCCGGGCTCCGCCCAGTTCTTCGAGGCTCACCTTTTCCCCCACCACCACCTCGACCATGCGGGGTGAGCCGAGGTACATCGAGGCGTTGCCTTCGACCATGATGACGGCGTCGCAGAAGGCCGGGATGTAGGCGCCGCCGGCCGCCGAGGGTCCGAACAGGAGGCAGATCTGCGGCACCAGGCCGGACAGCTGGACCTGGTTGAAGAAGATCCGGCCGGCGTGCCGGCGGCCTGGGAACATCTCGATCTGGTCGGTGATGCGCGCCCCGGCCGAGTCGACCAGGTAGAGCAACGGCACCCGGGTCCGGAGCGCCGTCTCCTGAATTCGGATGATCTTCTCCACGGTCCGGGCTCCCCAGGAGCCGGCCTTCACGGTGGGGTCGTTGGCCATCACCGCCACCGGCCGCCCGCCGATCCGGCCCAGGCCGGTG
>CAXMLU010000692.1:0-2957 GCA_964194255.1 uncultured bacterium | reverse complement strand
GGTCCATGACCCGCTTACGGGACTCCCGAATCGGCTGCTCCTCGTCGACCGCCTTGAGCTGGCTCTAGGGCGGCCCAAGCGAGGTGCGCCGGGCGTCGCCGTGGTGTTCGTCGATGTCGACGGATTCAAGGATGTGAACGCAGCGCACGGCCACGGCGGCGGCGACGAACTGCTGATCGAGATCGCCGGTCGCCTGTCGAATTGCGTTCGTGAGCGCGACACCGTGGCCCGGTTCGGGGGCGACGAGTTCGTCGTCGTGTCCGAGGGTGCCGGCTTCTTCGCCGAGAAACTCGCTGAACGCGTGCGCGCCGCGATGGCCGCTCCGTGCCGCGTCGGCGATGAGCAGGTGGAGATCACGGTCAGCATGGGTGTTGCGGTTGGACAGTTCGGCGACCGTCCTGGGACCCTGCTACGCGGGGCCGACATGGCGCTACTGCAGGCGAAAGCCAACGGCCGACACCGCACCGAGTTCTTCACCGACGCGCTCCGGGCCACCTCCAGGAAACGGCTGGCGATCGTTGCAGACCTGCATCGAGCCGTCGAACGCGGTGAGTTCTCCCTTCGGTTCCAGCCGGTCGTGTCGCTCGCGGACGGATGCATCGTCGGTTCCGAGGCCCTCATTCGGTGGGAGCACCCTCGGCGGGGAACGCTGAGCCCTCATGAGTTCATCGCGGTCGCCGAGGAAACGGGCCTCATTGAGCCGATAGGACGATGGGTCATCGAGGAGACCTGCCGGCGCTTCGCCGGCTGGCAGAAGCTCCTGCCGGAACTGTCCATGTCGCTCAACATCTCCGCCCGGCAACTCACCGGCGGCATTCTCGACGAGATAGTCCGTGACGCCATCGCCGCCTCGGGGGTGGATCCGTCGCACCTCGCTCTTGAGATCACCGAGGGTGTCCTCATGGACGATGTGGAGCTCTCGGTCGACACGCTCACCGCCTTGCGCAAGGCGGGGGCCACCATCTCGATCGACGACTTCGGTACCGGCTACTCCTCGCTGTCGTACCTGAACAAGTTCCCGGTCGACGTCCTGAAGATCGATCAATCGTTTGTGGCCGGTCTCCCCGGTGACGCCTATGACATGGCGCTGGTACAGGCCGTGCTGGCCATCGCCAGTTCGCTCAACCTGGCCGTCATCGCCGAAGGGGTCGAGACCCAATTGCAAGCGAAGACTCTTCGGCGCCTGGGCTGCCACAGGGCGCAGGGCTATCTCTTCTACCGCCCGCTCACCGCCGACACGTTCGAAGCCGAGCTGATCGCCTCCAGCTCGGTCCTAACCCTGCCCTAGAGGGCTGGACGGCGGTCCCGTAGAATGCGCCCGATGCGGGTTGCATTAGGAACGGACGAGACCACCGAGGTCAGCGAAGCCGTGCGCGCCGAGCTGACCGAGCTTGGTCACGACGTGGTCGTCGTTGGGGAAGGTGCTCCGTGGACCGAAGTAGGACGCCTGGTCGGCGAAGCGGTCGCGGCCGGCGACGTCGACCGGGGCGTGGTCTGCTGCTGGACGGGGACCGGCGTGTCCATCGCCGCCAACAAGGTCAACGGCGTACGTGCGGCCCTCTGCACCGACGCCGAGACGGCGCGCGGCGCCCGCCGATGGAATGATGCCAATGTTCTCGCCCTCGGCCTGCGCTTGACGTCACCACCGGTCGCCAAGGAGATGCTGGACGCGTTCCTCATGACCGCCTTCGACGAATCGGACCGGGGCCTCATCGCCGGTTTGCCGTAGCGGCCATACGCGGCGCGTTAGGTTGCCGATCTATGCCGACCTACATCATGCTTTCGACACTTGGCCCGGAAGGCGCGGCGACATTGCGCGAGCATCCCGACCGGCTGCGGGAAGTCAGCGCCGAGGTGGAACGCATGGGCGTACGCGTCATCCAGCAGTACGCGCTGCTCGGACCCTATGACTTCTGCAACATTTTGCAAGCACCGGACGAGCTGACCATGGCCAGAGTGGCGCTGTACCTGGGCGCGCGCGGCACACTCAAAACACTGACAATGACGGCCATTCCTGTGGAGGACTTTTTAACCGCGCTACGCGAGGACTAATACCACCACAAGCCTTGCTTCTTCCGCTCCTGACGCAACTCTTCCGCGTCGAACTCGGAGGGAAGGACAGATCCGTCCGAAAGCCGGCGGATCCGGTACGACGCGGTCAGCGCCTCGGCTATCTCGAAGCCGCGCGTCCACGACTGGTCGAAGCGTCTGCGCACTTCAACCCGCGTCCCAGGCTTGTACTCGGTGATCGGAAATCCAGCGAGCATCTCACTCATTATTGCTCCTCCCGTGTTCTACGGGGTCCGACCAAGGTCCAGTGTGGTCCGCATGTATCTAGTGGGCAAGGGGTTTGCGGTTACAGCCGGGTTACGATCTTCTCGTGACCGACCTAACGGACATCCGCCTGACCGAATGGACGGCGTGCGGCGGATGCGCCGCCAAGTGGGGCGCCGCGCCCCTAAATGCCCTGGTCCGGGACCTCGTGGCGGGTGCCGACCCGTCACTCTTGGTCGGACTGGCCCCGTTCGACGACGCCGCCGTCTACCGGATCACCGATGACCAGGCGATCGTCTCCACCACCGACTTCTTTCCGCCGCTGGTGGACGATCCATCGGATTTCGGCGCCATTGCCGCCGCGAATGCCTGCTCGGACGTCTTCGCCATGGGTGGCCGCGTCATCCTGGCCCTGAACGTGGCGGCTTTCCCGGAGCGGATGCCGGTCGAGGCCATCGCCGCCATCCTCTCAGCAGCGGCACGCGTCGTGGCCGAGGCCGGAGGGATGGTCGCCGGCGGGCATACCATCCGCTCCGAGGAGCCCATCTTCGGGCTGGCCGTCCAGGGACTGGTCCATCCCGACCGGATATGGACCAAGGCCGGGGCCCAGGCGGGCGACGTGCTCGTGTTGTCCAAGCCGATCGGCACCGGCATTGTCCTGGCCGGCGGGAATGAGGCAGACA
>CAXMLU010000691.1:0-1887 GCA_964194255.1 uncultured bacterium | reverse complement strand
CGCTGGTTCGATTCCAGCTAGCCCCACCAACCAAATCGGGTGAACTCGCAGGTCACGGGCTGTTTCGGAGTTGGCTGGCCCTACCGCTGATGACTGTTCAGAACCGCCTTTTGACCGCTGTTACGGGCACGCGGGGGGCACGAAGGGCACGCGGGGGGCACGGACGATCGGCCTGATCGGTCCTTGCCGATGGACGTCAACAAGTGAATTCCGTAGGGCGATCACGAGTGCCTGGACTTGGCGCGAGGGGTGGTGACCAGGACGCCGGCGCGCGGGCCGCGTCAAGGAGGGCCGGCTCCCGACCGAGTCCTGATGTGGTGCAGCCGAACGTGGTTGATGACTGCCGCCACTACGAAAAGGGCGGTGGCGTAGGCGAGGCTCAGCGCGTCGACGCTTCTGGCAGGAATGGCGCCGCCGCCGGAGGCCAGGGCAAGACCGACGGGGCTGACGGACTGGCGCGGCCGAGACAGCCGTGACCTCGGCTCAACGACGAGCTGGATCCGGACGAGCTCGTCGCGCAGCTGGGTGCGCTCATCGATCCGGCGGTTCAGTCGATAGACGGCGGGGAGTCACTACGGTGCTTCGGAAAGCGAGCCGGGTCTAGGGATCGTCGGGATGCCGCTGCGCTTCCAGGTTGCCGACCAGTAGAGCCAATTTGTCGAGGTCCGTGTGGGCGAGCTTGTAACGGTTAGCCCGCCCTTCGGCTGCGGCGACGATGAGCCCCGCCTGCCGCAGCGAGCGAAGGTGGTACGAGACCAGAGATTGGCTCAGGCCAGTTACCCGTTCGAGCTCGCGCACCGAACTGCTGGTGCCTGCCAGCCACAACACGATCAGCAGCCGCTCTGGGTTGGCCAGGGCGCGCAAGACCGGCGCCCATGTTGTCGCCAGTCGCTGGCACTCCGCCAGCATCTTCGAATCCAGCGTCTCAGACATACCAGTATTTCTTGATGTTAACAAGACTTATGGATACCATGAGCAGATGGCCGATACAAGCACCCGCGTATCGTCCGCCGAGCGAGTCACCCTGATCCGGTGGGTGTTGATGCTGTCCTGGCTGACCGTGGCCTGGCTCGCCGTCGACGGCACCATCGGCATGACCGCCGGGATCACCGCCAACTCCGTGGCCCTGATCGGCTGGGGCCTTGACTGCGCCATCGAGTCGGCCGCCAGCATGGTCGTCATCTGGCGCTTCACCGGGAAGCGAATCCACTCCGTTGACGCCGAGCGCAGAACCCAGATGGCGGTGGCCGTGTCGTTCTTCGTCCTCGTTCCCTACATCATCGTAGAGGCCGTGGACCACCTGCTGACCGGGAACTCGGCCAAGGGAAGCTGGATCGGCATCGCCCTCGCGGCCGTCGACGCCGCGCTGATGCCCCTGCTCGGACGGGCCAAGAAACGACTCGGTGCCCGACTCGGCTCACACGCCACGACCAGCGCCGGAATCCAGAACGTCCTCTGCGCGTACTTGTCGGTCGCGGTGCTGGTAGGGCTCCTGGCCAACGCCACGCTTGGACTGTGGTGGGCTGATCCGGTCGTGGCTCTCTTGGTCGCCGTAGTCTGCGTTCAAGCTGGCGGCAAGGCGTGGCGAGGCGAGAACTGCGAGCAATAGCCCGGTAGTTGAGGCGTTGCGATCCCCTTGCCCGAAGTCGTATCGAGGCCCGATGGTCGAGCGTGCGCTAGAGCGCGAGGTGGGGTTCGTACAACAAGGGGAACCGAATGGCGGCCCGGCACAGGGATTTTGGCGCATACCTACGCGGCGGGCGCGGTTCCGATGAGACTGTTGCTTGGTGACCGAGTCTGTTTCCGCCGATCGCGGTGAGGATGCTGGTCAGGGCGAT
Source organism: uncultured bacterium (assembly GCA_964194255.1). GTDB lineage: Bacteria > Actinomycetota > Acidimicrobiia > Acidimicrobiales > CAXMLU01 > CAXMLU01. Next base: position 49 of record CAXMLU010000691.1, on the reverse strand, counting down.
CGCGTCCTGCGCAACCCGACGGTCCTCGGGATCTCCCTGGCATCGCTGT
>CAXMLU010000690.1:0-7513 GCA_964194255.1 uncultured bacterium | reverse complement strand
CCCCGCCGATAAAGCTCACGTCCGCTCTCCACTCCTCCGGCGGGTTCAGTTCTTCGAAATGAACAGTCGGGTGGTACGCGAACGGGAGATACCTGACGAGCTCACAACCTGCTTCCGTGATCTCGTTCATCACGTCCCGGCGCGGCGAGAAGATCGCATGATAAATTGGCAAGCCGCGACGGAGCTCATCGGAACAGGCCAAGCGGTTAAACGGATCATCGGTCATGAAGTTTGCGAGAAACGATCCGCTCTCTCGGATCTCCTTCAATGTCGAGGGTGCGATCCCATTTCCCTTCACGACTATGACCAGCTGAGGGCGCTGCGAAGCGACTTGTCTCAACAGAGAAGCATTCAACGCCCGAGCCTGATTGACGCCTGCCAGTCTGCCAATCCGCCCTCGGATTCTGGCGAGCACCTTCGGGAGATAGTCCGCCTCGTCGACAACACTCACCTCGGTCCCGCTGCGCCGCCCGTGCTCTCTGAGGGCTTCGGCAAAGAGCGGTGTAGACGGGGCGTAGGCGCTCGAATCAACGAGAACTACGCCAGGCACTAGCTGCGCCCGCCTAGTGCCGCCAACCGAATCCTGGCTCGGTCCCATCGGTGCCACAAGGGATATCGCTGATCGGACTTGCTTGGGGTCTGAAGCAGTTGCCTGCCCTCGCGCGACGCCCACAATAAGGCGATCTCGGTGAGAGCTTCGAGGTACGTCCGTTGCACCACCTCCGTATGGCGCTGAAGCACAAAATCTCGCCCGACCGCCCCCATCCGCCGGCCCCAGGCCTTGTTCTCTAGTAAGAAGCGGATCGCTCGCTCGCATTCTCTGGGGGTGGTAACACGAAAGCCCATCCCAGCCGGGTTCGCGTTGACGCCAACGATGTCATTACCGCAAAGCACCGGCACTCCAAGGGCATGTCCGTCGAGGTATGACACTGGGCCGTCTTCGCCACCGAGACTGGCCAAGTGGATTGCTGATCGCGCGATCTGGGTCCCAAGCTCGTGAAGCGCAAAATTCCTGATTGAGACGCGCTCACTCGGAAGATCCAGGCCAGCTAGTGCTTCGGGACGGTCACCAGCGAAGGTCGAGTAACTCGGTCCACATAGGAGCCACGTAACGTGGGGGTAGTCGCGCATTACATTTGCCATAGCAACGCCCCAGCGGTGGAGACCGGGCTTCGAATAGGCACCTACCCAAATGAGCTGTTCACTTGGCGCGACGGTCGGAATGCTCTTGTAGGCAGTTTCCCAGGGCACGGCGTTCGGCAGCAGAACGAAACGATGCCGCAGGCGACGGTGCTTCAGAGCGTACCGGGCGAGTTGGCCCTCTCCAACGAAGGCGAAGAGATCGACCCAACTTGCAGCCGCCAAGTTCGGTCCGTTTTGACATACCTGCACGAATAGCGCCTGCGGTAGCAGGTCACGCAACGGGCGGACGTCGTGAGTGTCGTTCAGGAGCACTAGGGCAGTGTCTGAATGGAACTGAGCAATTGTGTGCGGTGATCCAGAGCCACCGGGCGACGCTTCAAAGAGAATGTCTTCCTCGGTGACACGATCGTGAGAGACGCCGAAGACGACGACCTCGTGCCCGAGATCTCGGCATGCTCGGGCATGGAGGAGAAGTTGAAATTCGGTTCCTCCGACGCCTCGTGATTCAATCGTGGCGAAGGTGGCCGTCAGGTCGTAGGGACGCCACGCCCGAAAGAGGAGGATCTTCATTGGTGACCCGCCGAGTGGCTCGTCGAGCTGAGGCGCGCGTGGATCTCCGTAGCGAAGCCGAAGCTCTCGTCGGCCAACGGAGTGGTCGCGTGTTGCGGCGTCTCTGAGGTGGCGGCCCCAATCTTGTTCGTGATCGCACGGCGAGTGCGATCGTATGGACCGAGCGTCGCGCCGTATCGGCGATCACCCAGAAACTTCGGTCCGGGCCGCAGGCTGGGAATCCGTTCGGGGACCGGTTCGATGTCGTCGTCGGGGAGGTCATGCGCCTGTGCTCGGAACTTCACGATACGTGTCGTGTCGGCCTTCCCGTGGGATCTATCCCACGGCTGCTCGTAGGGGCGGCGTCGCGCTATCCCTATGCGACAGCATGCATATTCACCGGCCTCACTCTACCAGCGCGCTAATCGCTGTCATGACGAGTGCCAGCTTCGAACAATCGTCCGCTATTCCGGCTATGGCGCTTGGACACACACAGCTCACGAACATCTTGCTTTCGTTTACCGGCATGTCTTGAGGCATGTCAGAGCCAGGCTAGGCTGCCAAGCAGGATGCCCTCGTAGCTGAGGTTGCTCCAGCGCCGGCACATGTGCTTGTTCTGCCGCTGGTCGCGCTATCAAAACGTAAGGAACGCGGTGTGATGACCCGGGCTGCTCTGCTGACCGTGGCGACAACCGCTGGATTCGCGTTCTCGGGTGGGCTTGCGTTGGCTACCGGGCGCCGGGTGCGACCTATCACCCACAGGTTGAGTCGCCGTTTGAGGTTGTGGTCAGCAGTGGCCGTCGCCTCCGGTGTTGGAGCAGCAGTCGTCCCCGGCCAGACGATCGGCGTTCGCCTGTGTGCCGCGCTCATGGGATCAGGCTTGGTCATTCTCGCAACCCGCAGCCGCGAGGTCTGGCTGGCCATCTCTCTCCTATTGGTGGCGGCTGCATCTTCCCGGGGCGGCGCTTTGGTCACCGCCATATCGGCGGGGGTGTTGCTGGCGGTCTGGCTCGGCAGGCAGAGGTCGCTGACGTTGCTCGCGATCGGAGGCGGGCTGGTCGCCAACGGAGTGCTCCGGCTCGATCGGGGGTCCGCCTGGGTCCAGTTCATGGTCGGGATCGCCGCCGTCGCAGTGGTGGTTGTGGGCGGCACCAGGGGGGGCCAGCCGGGCTGGCGTGTTGCCCGGTACGTCGGAGCGGGCAGCGCCGGCGTTATAGCGGTGTTCGTAGGGCTGGGCGCGCTGGCCGCTATGCAGGCCCGATCGCATCTGCAGACTGGCCTGCGCTTGGCCCAAGGAGGACTCACCGCCGCCGAGCGCGGCCAGGGAGCGGGTGCAACCGTCGGGCTGAGGACGGCCTCGGCGGAGTTCGCTTCTGGCGAGATGAGGTTGGCGGCATGGTGGGCGGAGCCGGCCATGAGGCTACCCGTCCTCGGCCCCAACCTACGGGCGCTTGAGACGATGGCTCGGGTGGGCCGAGATCTCACCGCAGCCGCGGCGCGTGCGGCCGCTGTCGCGAATCCGGACTCGATCCATGTAGTTGGAGGGAGCGTCCCGCTGGATCGACTCACGGCACTGGATCGACCGCTGAAGGACGCCGAGAACGCTCTCGTCCAAGCCAGTCACAATCTTTCCGGACTGGGATCGCCTTGGCTGGTCGGATCCGTTCGGTCCCGTCTGAGCGACCTTCGAGCGAAGGTGGATAAGGCCAGCGGCGATACGGCGACAGCCGCGCTCGGCGCCCGCCTCGGGCCCGCCATGCTTGGAGCCCAAGGGACAAGGCGCTATTTCTTGGCCATTCTCACACCGGCAGAGGCTCGGGGCATCGGCGGCATGATCGGCGCCTACGGAGAGATCGTGGCGTCGCAGGGGCGGGTGCAGTTGGGCAAGCTTGGCCGGACTGGTGATCTAAGCGAAGCGGCCGCTAGCGGGCGGGCTCGCGTTGATGGCCCGCCTGACTTCTTAGCTCGGTACGGCCCGGATCTCACGCGCGGTCTCTGGCAGAACATCGCGGAGTCACCCGACTTCCCGACGGTGGCGAAAGTGATCGAGGACCTGTATCCGAAGTCGGGTGGAACCCACGTCGACGGGGTCATTGCGATCGACCCGGTTGGGTTGGCCGCGGTGTTGCGGCTCGTTGGGCCGGTCCAGGTGGCCGCCTGGCCCGAGCCTCTAACGGCTGACAACGTGGCTCAAGTGCTGCTGCACGACGAGTATCTTCGGCTGTCCGGGAGCGCGCGGATCGACTTCCTCGGCACCGTCGCTGGAGCGGTGGTGCAACGCCTGACAACCGGCGACCTCTCCAATCTCCAGCAGATCGGCCACGTCCTGTCGGGCGCGGTTCGGTCCAAGCACATCATGATGGACGTGCCGGACACACATGAGCATGATTTCCTGACCCGCTTCGGAATCACCGGGGCGATCGGTTCCGTTCGAGACGATTCCGTCGCGGTGATCACCGAGAACGCCGGCGGCAACAAGATTGACTGGTACCTACGGCGTTCTGTCCACTACGACGTTCACCTCACCCCGGCGACCAAACGGTTCGAGGCGACGATGGAAATCACGCTACGCAACCTGGCGCCATCGTCTGGTGAGGCCCTGGACGTGCTGGGCAATGTCGTTGACGCCACCTTGCCGCTGGGCACCAACCGACTCGTGCTATCCGTGTACACGCCGTCGGCGCTCGACTGGGCGAACCGTGACGGCAAGCGGCTTCCTCTGCAATCCCAATTTGAGCTCGGGCGGCGTGTGTACTCGACACTTGTCGACATCCCTCCGATGGGGCAGACAACGGTCACGCTCCATCTCATCGGGCACTATGACGGGCGACACTACGCGGCTAGAGTGTGGGAGCAGCCATCGGTGATGCCACAGGAATGGCAGCTGACTACTTCGTCGTCAGGGTGACCGGGTTGGTGAGCGACCTGAGCCACTGATTCAGAGACGCCAATGACCACAACTCCGACCATCGACCCACAGGCGCCGAGGAGACCCTGGCAAGCGCGCTCGGACGTCGAACGAAGTCCCAGACGGGCGCCCGATCGTCGTCAAGGCTGTCGGCTGCAGCCTTCAGAGGACCGTCCGCCAGCCACGAGACCATCGGCACCGAGAAGCCGCGCTTAGGCCGTCGGCAGAGCTCGAGCAGGAAGTCATCGCCCAGGGCATCGGCCAGCAGCCTTTTCCCCACGGGCCGTCGCCGCCCTCGATTGGCATCGACGGCAGCCGCGAAAAAATCGCGGTCGACGAACGGAACACGCAGCTCTACCGACGAGCACATCGAGAACCCGTCGGCGTCTGGCAAGAGGGTCGCCTGCATGTAGTTGGCCAGCTCCGCCTCGACTAGGGATTCGAAACTCTGGGAAGGGTCGTGCGGCGGTTCGTCCAAGCTGCCGACATCGATGCCTGTCAGCTCCTGCACCGTCTCCGGGGAGTGAACCTCACGTTGGAGGAGGTCGAGGGCCCACGAAGTCCGAGGCCCGCCTCGCAACAGGAGGCGGCGCACCTTGTCTTTGGCGAGGCGTGGCGAGGCCCTTTGGCCCAGAGCACAGAGTCCTGAGGTAACCCACGGAACTCGGTCGGCCGCGTCAAGCAGCCTGAGCCGGGGGAGGAGGCGATAGTGGGAGTAACCGCCTAGGGCTTCGTCGCTTCCCAGGCCGGACAGCGCGACTTTGTGACCACTCGCTCGTACTGCCCGGCAGATGATGAAGGTGTTAAGGCCGTCAATCGTGGGGCGCTGCATCGCCGCGAAGTACTCGCGCAAGGCCGCGCCGTCGATGCTCGGCCGGATTACCTCGTGTTCGTGGCCGTAGTGCTTGGCCGCCAAGGCCGCGGGCCCGCTCTCGTCGCTGTCGCCCACGCCGGCCACGGTCATGCAATGGAGGTCATGGCCCTGTTGACGCGCCGCGCTGGCCAGCGCCGTCGAGTCGACGCCCGACGAGAGCAGCAGTACGACGGGGACGTCCGCCCGCAGATGGAGTTCGACTGACTCACGCAGCACGCTCCCGACCGTTGACCCCGACGCTCTCAACCTGTCGTCGTCGGACTCGATAAGTGGATGGCCGCCCGGCACGATCGCCGAATGGCGTTTCTGGCCGTCCTGGTCGAACATCAGCACGGTGTTGGGGGCCACTGCGTCGATGCCTTCGAAGGGTGACGAGTCGGACGGCATGGAGCCGAGATGAAGGTAGCGGGCGACCGCCTCACGGCTGACCTGCGGGAGGGCGTCAACCGAGGCCAGCGGCCGCACTTCCGAACCGAAGACCAGCGAACCGTCTGGCAGACGTCTGATGTACAGGGGTTTGATGCCGTACGGGTCGCGGGCCAGGCTCAAGGTGGAGGACACCGTGTCGACCAAAGCGATGGCGTACATGCCCCGGAATCGGCGAAGGCAGTCGGGGCCGAGAAGGCGCCACAGTTCGGGGATCACCGCGCCATCGCACTGATTGGGCAGGTCGAGCCGGAACTCGTCTCTCAGCTCCCTGTAGTTGTAGAGCTCACCGTTGAAAACGCACACATAGCGGCCGTCGGCAGAGCGGAAGGGTTGGTTGCCCGCCGGAGTCGGATCTTGAATCGCCAGCCTGGTGTTTCCGAGGGTGAACGCACCGACGGCCACGAGGGCGGCATGGTCGGGCCCCCGATGGTGCTGGCACTGGTTGAGGAACGTCACCCGACGTCGGCCTCGGTCAGGCTGCTGATCGATCGCCCCAGCTATGCCACACATGGAACCGTCAGTTTCGACAAAGCCGCGAGGCGTATCGAAACCCATTGGGTCTCAGAAGGCTCGCTCTCAATGACGGTGGCGCACACAGCGGGACCAGCCTAATTGGGACGCGACCGGTCGCTGGCCATCGGGCTGTGATCTCAAACTACTGAGAAGAGCCAATCGAAGTAGGCGTTCGGGTCGAAAGGGTTTTCGTTCAAGGGACCGAGCCGCAGCTCGAGAGCCCTTCTGACTGCCCCGGCGAGCGAAGCGGAATCGGTTGGGTCGAAGCCGACCAGCGCGTCGCCCGCCACCTCTCGAGCGTGGGCGGATTGGGGCGCGATCACCGGTTGACGTCCCAGCCTGGCCTCGGCCAAGGGGAACCCGAACGATTCGATCGTGGTCGGATAAACAATCGCCCGGGCCGATTGCTGGGCCTCGTAGAGCTCGCTCGGCGTGAGGCGGCCGAGCAGCCGGACCCAGCTGGGAAGGTGCAGATGGAGACTGGCCGCCTCCCGCGGGGTGAGGGTGAGCTCAAGATCGGGGCCGCCGAGCGGGCCTTCTCTGCGGATCTGGTTCATCGCGGCTACCACCTCGGCGATACGTGGCCCCAGCACCTTGTACGGCGCGTCGAGGACCGGGCACAGGATGACGTTCTGGCGATCCACCCTCGGCGGAGGGAGGGAGACGGGATGATGCATGACACGGATACGCCCGGCCACCCCCGGCTGGATGCTCACTACCCTCGCCGCCATGCTGGAGGTCGGCACCACGATGCGGTCGGCTCGCCTGAGCAATCCATGCACAACGGCCGTCTGCGTCCTGAGCCCGCGGCTGACCGTGACAAAAGTTCGTTCCTCATCGGACAGGAAGTGAAGGGCATTCCTCAGTAGCACCGTCTTGAACCGTCCGGCATGGGCGAACGTGACGTTGTTGAGCGCGATGGTATGGCCGCACCGCCCGGCCCGTAATTCTCGCTCTGCCAGCCACGGGCCACTGATCCGACGAGCGCGGCCGATAGTGCGGATCCCGTCGGCGCGGCGGCCCAGGTAGCCGTCCAGCTCTTGCAGGAAGCGCAACGCCCCGCCCATCACCGCGCCGGCGCAATCCACGACCACGTC
>CAXMLU010000689.1:0-2150 GCA_964194255.1 uncultured bacterium | reverse complement strand
GATCTACGCCGAAGGCCAGCGCCGATATGTGGAGTCGCTGTCCGCGTACGCCCGGCAGTTCCTGGGTCAGATGGACAAGCCCGACGTGGACTTCATCGAGGGACTCTCGCCGGCCATCTCCATCGATCAGAAGTCCGCGTCTCGCAATCCCCGATCCACGGTCGGCACCATTACCGAGGTCTACGACTATCTCCGCCTCCTTTACGCACGAATCGGCATACCGCACTGCCCCAACGATGGCACGGTGGTGCAGCGCCAGACCCCACAACAAATCGTCGACAGGGTTCTGCAGCTCGCCGACGGCACCCGATTCCAGGTCCTGGCCCCGGTTGTCCGCGGCCGCAAGGGCGAGTACGAGGGCCTGATCGAAGAACTGGCCGGGCAGGGCTTCGTCCGGGCCCGTATCGACGGTGAAGTGTGCGAGCTGACGGATCCGCCCAAGCTGGCTCGCTACGAGCAGCACACCATCGAGGTCATCGTGGACCGACTGGTGAAGCGCAAAGGTATCGAGCGGAGGCTCACCGATTCGCTGGAGATGGCACTGCGCTTGGCCGAGGGCGTGGCCGAGGTCCAACTCGTGACCAAGGACGGCGACTCCGTGGACGAGGTGCTGACGTTCAGCCAGCACCTGGCCTGTCCGACCTGCGGTCTGTCATTCGAGGAGCTGGCCCCGCGGAACTTCTCGTTCAACTCCCCGTATGGAGCCTGCCCGCACTGTGTAGGGCTGGGCACGCGGTACGAAGTGGACCCCGAGCTGGTCGTGCCCGACCCCGACCTGAGCGTGGCCGAGGGAGCTCTCACCCCTTGGGCGGGTGGCAAGGGCGGGGAGTTCTTTCACCGGCTGCTCGATGCCGTCGCCGAGACCTACGGGTTCTCGACGTCCAAGCCCTTCCGGTCGCTCAAGAAGTCGGATCAGAAAGTTCTCTTGCAGGGCACCGGTACCAAGCAGGTCCATGTCCAGTACCGGAACCGCTATGGCCGCACCCGGTCGTACTACACCCGATATGAAGGCGTTGTCCCGTATCTCCAGAGGCGCCACTCCGAAGCCGAGTCGGACCACATGCGGGAGACGATCGAGGGATACATGAGCGAAGTGCCCTGTCCGGCCTGTCAGGGAGCTCGGCTGAAGCCGGAGTCGCTGGCCGTGACCGTCGCGGGGAAGAACATCTTCGATCTCTGTGATCTGTCGATTGCCAAGGCGGCCCGGTCGTTGGGCGACATCGAGCTGACCGAGCGCGACCATCTGATCGCGGATCGCGTGTTGCGGGAGATCCGAGCCCGCGTCCAGTTCCTGCTTGACGTCGGACTCGACTACTTGAGCTTGAACCGCTCGGCGGCAACGCTGGCCGGTGGGGAAGCGCAGCGCATCCGTTTGGCCAGCCAGATCGGCAGCGGGTTGGTCGGCGTGCTGTACGTCCTGGACGAGCCGTCGATCGGCCTGCATCAGCGCGACAACCACCGCCTTATCGAGACGCTCATCCGCCTCCGCGATCTGGGCAACACGGTGATCGTCGTGGAGCACGATGAGGACACCATCCGGGTGGCCGACCATGTCGTCGACATCGGTCCGGGCGCCGGCGAGCACGGTGGCGAGGTGGTCGTGTCCGGGACAGTCGCCGATCTCCTGGCCTCGAAGCGCTCGCTCACGGGTCAGTACCTGTCCAGGACGCGCTCCATCCCAGTGCCGCAGATGCGGCGCGAGCCGGGGCGGGACTGGCTGGTCGTGCGCGGTGCGCGAGAGCACAACCTCAAGACCATCGATGTGGAGTTCCCGTTGGGTTGCCTGGTGGCGATCACGGGTGTCTCCGGATCAGGGAAATCCACCCTGGTCAACGACATCCTGCTGCGGTCGCTCATGCAACAGATCTATCGGTCAAAGGTCGTGCCGGGACGGCACAAGAAGATCGAGGGGGCGGCGCTGATCGACAAGGTGATCAGCATCGACCAGTCACCGATCGGGCGGACCCCGCGATCGAATCCGGCCACCTACACCGGTGTGTTCGACCACATCCGCAAGCTGTTCAGCCAGACCCAAGAGGCCAAGGTGCGGGGCTATCAGCCGGGCCGGTTCTCCTTTAACGTCAAGGGCGGGCGCTGCGAGGAGTGCGCCGGCGACGGAACCATCAAGATCGAGATGCACTTCCTGTCTC
>CAXMLU010000688.1:0-3792 GCA_964194255.1 uncultured bacterium | reverse complement strand
TCGACGATCTTGCCGAGGTACATGACGGCTACCCGGTCGGAGATGTGGCGGACCACGGACAGGTCGTGGGCGATGAAGAGGTAGGCCAGGCTCATCCGCTCCTGAAGCTCCTCCAGCAGGTTCACGACGCCGGCCTGGATGGAAACGTCGAGGGCCGACACCGGCTCGTCGAGAATCAGGACCTTCGGCTCGAGGGCGAGGGCCCTGGCGATACCGATCCGCTGACGTTGGCCGCCCGAGAATTCGTTGGGGTAGCGGTTGCCATGCTCAGGGTTGAGTCCGACGAGGGCCAGCAGGTCGCGAACTTTCCCTTTGCCGTTCTTGCCGTAGATGGAGTGGATGCGCAACGGCTCGGCGACGATGTCGTTGACCGGCATCCGAGGGTTGAGCGAAGCGTACGGATCCTGGAAGACGATCTGCAGGTCCCGCCGGACCTTGCGCATCTCCTTGCGGGACTTGCCGATGAGGTCCTCGCCCTCGAAGAGGACGCTGCCGGATGTGGCGGCATGGAGTTGGATGATCGTTCGCCCGGTGGTCGACTTGCCGCACCCGGACTCCCCCACCAGACCGAGTGTCTCGCCGGGGTAGAGATTGAACGACACCCCGCACACGGCGTGGATAGCGCCGACAGTGTGGCGCACCAGCTGGCCCCCGCGGAGGGGAAAGTGCTTGACCAGATCCTGCACTTCGAGGACGGGCTGGCCATTGCGTACGACGGAGACAGCGTCAGCGGGGGCGACCGCTGGAGCTGATGGCGACGAGGGCGAAGGCGACGACATGGTCATAGCGGAAGGTCCGCTCCCATCTCCTCCACGCCGGCGCTATCGGCCGCGGTGACCTCGAAGACGTCGGCGGCCGCCACTCCGCCCGCCAGCTCTTCGGAGAAATGGCACGCGGCCACGTGGGCGGCACCGTCTACCAGGCGAAGGTCAGGCTCCTCCTGATCGCAGAAGGGCCGGGCCATCGGACAGCGAGGCGAGAACGGGCAGCCGGGGGGCAGGTTGATGAGGGAGGGAGGTGCGCCCCGGATCGGAGTGAGTCGCTCTCGGCCGGACGCGTCGAGCCGCGGCAACGAGCCGAGCAGGCCGAGGGTGTACGGCATCCGGGGCCGGTAATAGATGTCCTCGACGGAGCCCACCTCGACCGGCTTCCCGGCGTACATGACCAGCACCTGATCGGCCGTACCGGCCACAACGCCGAGATCGTGCGTGATGAGCACGATGGCCGCACCGGTTTCGTCCTGCGCCTTCTTCAGCGTCTCCAGGACCTGGGCCTGAATGGTGACATCCAGAGCGGTGGTGGGCTCATCGGCGATGATGACATCGGGGTCGTTGGCCATACCCATCGCAATCACGGCCCGCTGGCGCATGCCGCCGGAGAACTCATGCGGGTAGGCGGAGACCCGTTCCTTGGGGTTGGGGATGCCGACAATGCCCAGCAGTTCGATGGATCGCTGCCACGCGTCCCGCTTCGACACGTCCGGGTTGTGGGTGAGGACGGCCTCGGACATCTGCCAGCCGACCGTGTAGACGGGATTGAGCGAGGTCATGGGGTCCTGGAAGATCATGGCGATCTCCTTGCCCCGGATGTGGCGTAGCTGCTTGTCCTTCATCCCCAGCAGCTCGGTGCCTCGATACTTGACCGACCCGCCCACCTTCGCCGACTTAGGCAGCAGACCCATGATGGCGAGCGAGGTGACGGACTTCCCCGATCCGGACTCCCCCACGATGCCCAGCACCTGTCGCGGCTCCAGGGAGAAGCTGACCCCGCGCACCGCGTGGACGATCCCGTCATCGCTGGAAAAGTCGACCGTGAGGTTGCTCACCTCGAGGATGGCTTCACCCATTGTCGATCCCCCCTTGACGCCGGGCGTCGTTGCCCGGCGATCGACCGTCGGACACTAGGCGCGCACTCGCGTCTGGGTGGGATCAAAGGCGTCCCGCATCCCATCCCCGACGAAGTTGATGGTCAATGCGATGACGATGATGAACAAGCCCGGGAAGTAGAAGAGCCACGGCCGGGTCAACGCCGCCCCGGCGCCGTCCGACACGAGCAGGCCGAGCGACGTGTCGGGTGGCCGGATACCGAGCCCGATATAGGAGAGGGCGGTCTCGACCAGGATGGCGACCGCCACCGTCAGGGTGGCGTTGACGATGATGGCGCCGATGGCGTTGGGCAGCAGATGTCGGAAGATGATGCGCCGGTCGCTGGCTCCCAAAGCACGGGCGGCGTCAACGAACTCCTTCTCCCGCAGCGAAAGGCAGACGCCCCGCACCACCCGGCAGATCGACATCCAGGACAGCGCAGAGATGATGAGGGCGATGAAAAGCCAGTTGCCGGCCTTTTGCGACACGGTCGACGCCATGACGGCCAGGATGGCGATAAGCGGAATGGTGAGGAAAAGGTCGGTGACCCGGGAGACCACCTGGTCGATCCATCCCCGGAAGAAGCCGGCCATGGCACCCACGATGGTTCCGAATGTGGTGGAGATGAAGGCCACCAGGAGGGCCACCTGGCAGGACTTCTGCGCGCCCCGCAGAACCTGGGCGAACGTGTCATGGCCGATACCGTCGGTTCCCATCGGGTGCTTGAACGATGGTCCCTTGGAATAGTCGGGGGTGAGGTCGGCGTAGTTGTAGTGCCAGATCTTGCCGCCGACCAGAGCCAGCGCCAGCAGGAAGAGAAAGACCAGCAGGCTGCCCACGGCCAGCTTGTGGTGCAGGAAGCGGCGGGTGACGATCTGAGCCTGATTGCGGGCCTTGACGGTGAACTCCCGCTCCGGGCCGGTCGGCGGTCTGGATTCGGGCGGACGGGTCAGCAGCGGCGGCCCAGGCTGCACCGACACCGCCGGAGTCGCCGCCTCGTGAGCTGACTCGAGACCGTCCGCGTCAGCCATAACGGATCCGGGGATCGAGGTAGGCATACAGGATGTCGGCCAGCAGGTTGAACAGGATCACGATGACCGCCGACACCATCAGCCAGGCCAGCGTCATGTTCGTATCGGAATTCGTCACCGCGTCGAGCAACATTCGGCCCATTCCCTGCCACTGGAAGACAATCTCGGTGATGACGGCCCCGCCGAAGACGGCACCGAAGTCGATGGCGATAACGGTGGTGAGCGGGATAAGGGCATTGCGCAGGGCGTGCTTGACGATCACCTTCCACCCCGGCACTCCCTTGGCCCGGGCCAAGCGGACGTAGTCGCTGGAGAGCACGTCGAGCATGGAGGAACGTTGGTAGCGGCTCCACGCCGCGAAGCTGATGAGCGCGAGGGCGATGGTGGGCAGAACCAGATGGCCGGCCTCGTCATAGAGCCGGTGGATGAGCCCGCCGTGCAGGTTGGATGACGAGTCGCCGATCGTATACACGACCGTGCGGCCGATCCACCCGTTGACCTTGATGGCCCCGAAGATCTTCAACAGGGCAGCCAGCCAGAAAATGGGCGTGGAGAGGAAGAGGAAGCCCAAGAAGGTGGTCGCGTAGTCCAAGCCCGTGTACTGGCGGATTGCACTCACCACCCCCACCACCACGGCCAAGACGATGGCGATCACCGTGGCGGCCAGGATCATGCGCAACGTGACGGCCAGCCGCTGCCACAGCATGTGCCCGACGTCCAGGTTGCCGTGGATGGTGTTGCCGAACTTGGCATGGAGGGCATGGCCGAGCCAGATCCGATACCGGGTGACCACCGGCTTGTCCAATAGCAGGAGGGGCCGGCGGGGGGGAAAAACTTCCTTTCCCCGGGGGGGGTTGCGGGCCCCGTCCCCCCCCCGCCATTTTCCAATTTCCATT
>CAXMLU010000687.1:0-2671 GCA_964194255.1 uncultured bacterium | reverse complement strand
AGGCTGCCAGCAGGGCCCGGTCGGCAGGACGGTAGCGCATCCGACCGTGCAGCTGTGGTTCCAGGCTCCGAACCTGGTGGCGCAGGACGAAAATCTCTAGGTCCTGTTTGGCGTCGCTGCGCCGCCCACCGATGATGAGTTTTAGGATTCGGCGCGGGCCGAGGTAGACCAAGCCGACGTAGACCAAGGAGAAGGCCGCGGCCGTCGATCGTGACAGCCGGATCCCGATCAAGGCCAGTCCACGAAGACGCGAACTGGCTGATCAACCGCGCGATCGGAGTATTGGTGCCCTTCACGCTGGATGTTCGGACCGTTGCCAAGCAAGGGCAGGTCGGGCCGGGATTCTTCGCTTGCCATTAGAGGGCCTGAAGCGTACGCTTTCAATGGAATCGTCGGGGGTGGGCGTATGAGCCTTGGCATGTTGTCTTTCGCCGGCTACACACCCGGGGGTGCGGGCGCACCATCGATGCACCAGCACCGCCATGGCATGTCGCGCCGTGGCTTCCTTCAGGCGGCCGGCGCGGCTGGCGGCGTGGCGGTGGCGTCCCAGTGGCTGTGGCCGACCGTGGCGGGCGCGACGAGCACAGCACCGACAGGGTCGACGGGCACAGCACCGACAGGGTCAGCGACGCCACGGCCGATTCCCGAGACCCTGTCGGGGGCCGACTTTGGCGACCCGACCAACACGCACCTGTTCCACATCTTGCCTCCTTTCCCGCCCCAGAACGGCCAGTACATCGAACCGATCACCATCTTCGACTTCGAAGGGGCGATCGGCCGCACTGAGGTGACTGGCACCGGTACCGGCACGCCGTCCGCAACCAACCCCAAAGGCGTCTACAACTTCGACGTTGACATGGCGTTCATGCAGGGTGCTTTCGTCGGCACTGACGGAAAGAAGCACCACGGCACCTTCGGCTTCGTCTGACTGGACGTCTTCGACCCCCAGGGTGGGGGTACTCCGCTCGGTACGCAGATCCACGACTTCAATCCTGGGGTCGGCGGGTTCAATGCCAATGTCAGCGACACCGGCCTGTTCTGGACAACCAGGCTGCGGCCCCACAATTTGGAGATCGATCTCGATGAGGCCAGGGCTTCGCTGGTGGCTCACGACCTCGCCATTGAGGACTACCACGACCTCTTCAACGCGCTTAAGGACGGGGCGCAGCAGCCGGCGACGGTGTCGTTTGACATCGAATGGGCCGGGTTAGTAAATCGAGTCAAGGTGGACACCTCTAACAACGCCGGCTTGGGCAGCCACGATTGGGGAGGGCAGTTCGCGGTGACGGGTTCGACGGCGAGGTGGTCGGGCCGGACCGCCGGCTTTTCATTTGAGTCCGACCCAGCTGCCACGTCGACGAGCAAGTTCGCCATCATCGGCCATGAGGGCAACGGAGTCTTTTTCGCTTAGCGCGGCAAGCCGGGAGATGACTGACCAACCGATGTAACTCTGGTGACGGACGCGCTCGGCCACGACCTGGCGATCCTTCATCCGGTCCCATGCCGCTGGGATCGTCGCCTGTGACTTCTTCAGAGTCGACACCGCGTTGCGGCGTCGTCTCTACGTGCTCTTCTTCATCGAAGTCAGCTCGCGTCGTGTCTGGATGGCCGGTGTCACGGCGCACCCTACGGGGGCGTGGGTGACCCAGAAGGCCCGCAACGTCGTCGCCGTCATGCCGGACAGGGGAGTGGCACCACGCCACCTGATCCGAGATCGAGACACCAGGTTCAGCCGCACCTTGACAACGTCTGGCGATCCATGGGGCCCAGGTCATCCGAACGCCGGTGGGAACTCCTGTGGCCAACGCGTTCGCCGAGCGATGGGTCGGCACCGTCCGTCGCGAGTGCCTCGACCACCTGCTCATCGTCGGCCGCCACCATCTCGAGGGAGTCCTGGCTGGCTACGTCGATCACTACAACGAGCATCGACCTACCGCTGTCTCGGCCTCGGCGCGCCCGATAAACCCCTACCAAAGGTGATAGTCCCGGTAACGCTCGAGCGCCTTCGCTGTCACGACGTCCTCGGTGGGCTCATCTCACGAGTACGAGCTCGTCGCGGCGTGACGATCGACTTCTGGCACCCCACCGGCCGGTTCCTGCCCGAACACAACACCGCCGCCTCCAGGCTCGACCGGCTCCTGCACCACGCCAACGTCGTCGTCACCGAAGGCGACAGCTACCGAAGACGCGAAGCCCGCTCGACAAGGAAGTCGCCCCCGAACCCCCAAACCCTAACAACACATCCCGAGGGGGGAGGACTTTTCGATGGCCACCCGCGAGGACCCAAATCTGGCCATTGACAGGCGGGACTCGCTCCGCTGTCGGACGCTGTCAAAGTGCAGGCTCCGGCCATCTGGCGCCTGCAAATGGGCCAGGGCCCGCCCGGTCAGTCAATGCCATCTGTCAACGATCGCCTTTATCCGCGTGCTCCGTTGAGGGCGTCGTGTCGCGGCCGACGACGGCCGGTGTCGGATTGGCGGCAACACAGAGGAGGCATGCCTGCGGCGCTCCGAGGAACACCAACCCCGCCGATCCATGAAGCCCGATCAGGGGGTCTTCAACCAGGGATGGACGGTGGTCGTGAACTGGCGACGATCACAGTCCGTCGTCCCCGCGGTGAATGCCAGGCTGGTTCCGTCAAAGGGGCCCTACGCGTTTGAGTGGGGAGTGC
>CAXMLU010000686.1:0-10707 GCA_964194255.1 uncultured bacterium | reverse complement strand
GAGCCGTATCTTGTCCATCGGGATGCCAAGCACGTCGCTGGCCACCATCGCGAACGCGGTGTGGTGGCCTTGGCCGTGAACGCTGGTGCCGACCGCCATCGACGCGGTGCCGTCGTCGTGCACCTCGACCGCGCCGTACTCGGTATGGAGGCCGAGCGGGGCGGTCACCTCGACATATGTCGACAATCCGATCCCGAGCTGCACGGTGTCGCCGGCGGCCCGGCGGCGAGCCTGTTCCGCCCGCAGATCGTCGTATCCGGATGCGGCGAGAGCGGCGTCGAGCGCCTTGGCGTACTCGCCCGAGTCGTAAGCACCTCCGGTGGTGGTGGTCAGCGGGAACGCGGTCGGGTCGAGGAAGTTCCGGCGGCGGATCTCAGCCGGGTCGATGCCCAGCTGGTCGGCGGCCACGTCGATGACCCGCTCGATCAGCTGCGTGGCCTCAGGCCGTCCGGCCCCTCGGTAGGCGCCAACAGGAGTGGTGTTTGTCACAGCGGTGGTGCCCTGGAATCGCACCTTGGCGATGTCGTAGACGCCGACCACCATCATCTGCGTGAGCAGCGGCAACACCGCTCCGAGGGCGGGATAGGCCCCGCCCGACGCAACGACGCTGGCATCGAGCCCGACGATCCTGCCGTCCTTGGTGAGACCCAGCTTGGCGTTCATGGCGTAGTCGCGGCCGTGGACGAGCGCCATCATGTCCTCAGAGCGGGTCTCGGTCCACTTCACCGGTTTTCCAAGCTGCACGGCGGCCACCGCGGCCACCAAGTACTCGACGTAAACCGCGGCCTTGGGGCCGAAGCCGCCGCCCACCCAGGGGCACACGACTCGCACCGCGCCGGGCTCGAGCCCGAGGACATCGGCCAAGACGGGCTGCACGGAGTGGGGCGCCTGGTGCGATATCCAGCAGGTGATGCCCCCGGCCGGATCGCCGGGAACCATGAGGCACGCGTTGGACTCCATGGGCACGCCGGCCAAGCGCTGGCTGACCATCGATACCTCGGCCACGACGTCTGCCCCTTCGAGCGGGTCCTCATCGGCTCCGAACGCGGTGCCGAAGCACACGTTTGTCCCTTCGTCGGGAAAGAGCAACGGAGCTTCGGGAGCGAGCGCGGCCGCCTGGGTGACGGCCACCGGCAGCGGATCGATCTCGATCACGATGGCCTCGGAGGCGTCTACGGCTTGGGAGCCGGTCTCCGCTACGACCGCCGCCACTATGTCCCCGACAAAGCGGACACGATCACGGGCGAACACCGGCCGATTGAAGCCTGCCGAGAGCATGGGGAAGGACTGGAACGGCGCCAGCCCCAGATCGTCGCCGGCGGCGTGGTACACGGCGAGCACTCCGGACATGGCCCTCACCGCGTCGACATCCACGGAGCGCAGCGTGCCGTGCGCCATCGAGGACCGCACGAAGGCGACCGAGACCGCGCCGGGCGAATCGAGGTCGTCGACGAATTTGCCGGCGCCCGTCAGCAGCGCCGGATCCTCAAGCCGCGTGACCGCGTTTCCGAGTATTGAGCCAGCCCTTGCCATCGCACTTCCCAGGGTCCAAGCGTTCCCGCATTGACACTAGCGGTCCAGTTAGGTGCGGCGACTGAATCTGGATGCCGGAGACCCCCGCGAGAAGATCAGCCGCTGGAACTCTGACGATCCCGCGAATATGGTGTAGATCGGAATTCGGGGTCCGCCGCAGTCCGAACATGGCCCTTGACCCCGGACTTTTGTCTGCGTATCGGCGAGGTTGTCGGGTACACCTCAGCCGTGCGACTCGCCTTGTCGCAGTTCCAACCTCCGTCGCAGTGGTCGGGAGATTGTCGTAGGCGGGCGCACACGGTTGTGCACACGGCTGACGCGGACGCTGGAGGGCATGAGAGCGTTCCTAGGTCGCTGGGGTCCTCGCCACGTGGCGTCGATGCTGATCGCCGTTGGCGTCCTGTGTGTTTCGCTCCCCGCCTGCGCGCCCTCGCCGCTGGTGTCATCGGCAGCGACACCGGCCGGACTGTTGGTCGCAGTTCGGGCGCACACATCGGTGTGGGATCGAATGGGACGCCGCCGCGACGGCTCCGGAGTCGTGGTCGCGGCCAGGCCGTCACCGCTCGATACCAACATCGTCTCGGTTGAGATCACCTCAGCGGACCCCCAAGTAACCAGGGTCGGGTTCACTGTGCCGCTGGCGGCCGGCGAACACCTCTACGGCCTGGGAGAACGGTTCGATGGCTTGGATCAGCAGGGCAGGCGGGTGGACAGCTGGACCGAGGGCCGAGCGCTGCGCCCGGGGCTGGCGACAAGCTACGCGGTCAGCCCGTTCGTTCTGTCCAGTCGCGGCTACGGCCTGGCGCTCGACTCAAGCAGTCGCGCCTCCCTCGATCTGGGCCGGTCGCACCACGACCGAATGGAGATACGAATGGACGGGTCTCGCGTGAGGCTCGATTTGATCGCCGGGCCCGATCCGGCCGATGTGCTTCGTCGTCACGCCGAGCTGACTGGATACCCGCCGCTGCCGCCCCGATGGGCGTTCGGCGTCTGGAAGAGCCTCGTTGGCGGTCCCCGACAGATTCAACAAGACCTGAGCCGGCTTCAAGCGGGCGGGGTGGCCCTCGACGCCGTGTGGATCTATGACGCCGTCGATGAGCCGTCAGGGTTTGGGTGGCCGTGGAAGATCTACGGTCCTCTCCCGATCGGAAGCTACCCAAACCTGCCGGGGTTGATTGCCGTCCTGCACCGCCGGGGCCTGAGAGTGCTCGGCTACCTCAACCCGTTCGTCTACCAGGGCACGCCGGCCTACGACGAGGCCGCCGCCGCCGGGTACCTGGTGGGCGGCCCCGACGGGGCGCCCGCAGTGCAGCCCTGGCACACGCGGGCCTATGTCGACTTCACGAACCAGGCCGCGACGAGGTGGTGGCAGGCGCGAGTCAGGCACGCCATTGTCGATGTTGGCTTTGACGGCGCCATGCAGGACTTCGGCGAGGACGCCCCAGCCGACGGGCGCTACGCCAACGGTCAACCCGGAGCCACCATGCACAACGAGTACCCGGTGCTCTATGCCCGTGCCGTCGACGAGGTGGCCCGGTCGCGTCGCGGCGACCCGGCCGTTTTCTTCGTCCGGTCAGGCTTCGAGGGCTCCCAGCCCTACACCAACGCGCGCTTTACCGGCGATCAGGTGCGCAGCTGGGACAGAGCCGTCGGGTTGCCGTCGGTGCTGTCGGCGATGCTCAGCCTGGGCCTCTCAGGGTGGCCCTATGTGGGACCCGACATCGGCGGCTTCTGGGAGCACCAGACCCCGCCCGCCGAACGTGAGCTGTGGGCCCGCTGGGTCGAGCTCGGAGCGCTGTCGCCGACCATGCGCGACATGCTGGGCGACGAGACCGCACCGGTCGGGGCGTCGACCGACGCCAGCACGCTCGCCTTATTCGCCACCTATACGAGATTGCATGCCCGGCTCGAGGACTACCTCTTTCGTTTCGCGGCCATCGCCCACCAGAACGGCGTTCCTATCCTGCGGCCGTTGTTCGTCGACTTCCCCCGGGACCGTGCGACCTACGGGATTGGTGATGAGTACCTCCTCGGCGACGACGTGCTCGTCGCCCCGGTCGCGACCAAGGGACAGACCTCGCGTCGCGTCTACCTGCCGGCGGGTCGCTGGCAGAACCACTGGGACGGGGTGACCCGCGCTGGCCCAGCGTGGGTCTCCGTTGCCGCCCCCGTCGAGCAGATCCCGCTGTTCACGAAGGAGGGAAGCAGTGTCTTCGTCACCTGAGCGTCGCAGTTCGAAACCTGACCGAGGCCGGCGACTGCGCTCCGGGGAGCCACGGCCCTCGGACCCAGAGCAGACCGGCAAATACAATGGTGATGTGGAACGGTCGCCCTCGTCGAGGCTTGCTGATGGCCACGGGGCCCCCGGGAGCACGAGTAGCTCGCAGTCCCGGTCGCTCGGCATCCCTCGCTTCTGAACAGGCCGACGCGCCGGCCGGCGCCCTATCGTTGCCGGAGTGGGCGCCGTCGTTCCTTCGGAGCATCCTCGAGGAGCAGACAGCCCGGCGCTGCGTCTTCTGGGGCCGCTCGCGGTCGACTCGTCGAGGGGACTGACACCGCTGCGGCTGCGGCCCAAGGCGGCAGCGCTCCTCGCCCGCGTCGCCGTCGACACCGTGCCCGTGGCCCGCCGGGCGCTGGCAGTGCTGCTCTTCGCCGATGCCGAGGACCAGCGCGGTGCCCTGCGCTGGCACCTCAGCTACCTTCGCCGCCACCTCCCCCCGGAGATCTCCCCGCAGCTCGTGACCACCGCCGCCGACGTCGCTTACGTCGGGCCTACCGACGTAGGAGCCTTTCGTGCCGGCGCGGCGATCGTGATCGACAACCCGCGCGCCGCCGAAGCCTTCTCCGTTCTCGCGTTGTATCGCGGCGATCTTTGTGAAGGGCTCGCGGTGGTTGCCTCCGTCGGCTTCGACACCTGGCTGTTCGTCGAACAGGAACAACTCCGCCGCTGGTACCGGCGGGCCACCGAGGCCTTCGCAAGCGCGGCCATTGCCGACGGGCGCGCCGACCAAGCGACCGGGGCGCTGGCTCGTCTCATCGCCGTTGACCCCTACCACGAGGAAGGCCACGTGCTGCTCATCGAGGCCTTGGAGGCCGCCCCCGACCCGGGCGCGGCGGCCGACGCCTACGACCGCTACCAACACGTCGTGCGTCGCGAGCTCCACGCCGAGCCCAGGCCCGCGATCGCACAACGCTACGAGCCGGAAGCGCCGGGCGGACCAACCCTTCCCATCGAGGACCTCGTCTCCCTCGACCAGATCACCATGCACGTCGTGGAATGGCCGGGGTCGCAGCCAACTGTTCTGGGCATCCACGGGTCAGGCGGCAGCGCCTACAGCCTGACCGCCCTCGGCGAGCGGCTGGCGCCCGACCGGCGGTTCCTGGCCGTCGATCTACGCGGCCACGGATTCTCCGACAAGCCCAGGCTCGGTTACGCGATCGAAGACCACGTCAGCGACCTACGCCAGCTCGTCAAACACCTCCCCATCAGCAAACTCCGCCGCGTCGGCACAGCGGATCTGCACCCGCCCAGAGACGCCGAGCAACTCCGCTCGCGCCCGGGCCTCTGCGGCAACCGAGGAACTCAGCTCCACACCAACACCGCTCAGCGCCGGATGAGCGGCCAGCGCGCCCAGGAGCTGGCAGCCCACCCCACAACCCAACTCGAGATGCCGGCCACCGGCGGACCAGACCGCGGTCAAGCCGGGAATCTTGGCGAGCGCATCGTTAACGCCGGCCAGCAACAGCGGAACCATCTTGCCCGCATTCCGAGCCACGACCAACTGACCATGTTCATCGGCGGCCGCCATTCCGCCCTCTGTCGGATCGCGAAGACGAGCCAGCACAAGCCGCTCGAACTCGAGGATGTCGGAGAGCGACTGGATCGACTGGCCGGAGTTCAGGTGCTCGAAGTCCGCAGCCAGGCGATGACCGCCACCAGTGTCGCCAACCAGCACACCGAGCGCCTCCAACCGCCGTCGGAGGTGGACCGTCCCGGTCCGACCACCCGCCCAGACGGCCGAGCCAAACGGACCGCCATCCAGCCGGGGCGCATCGAACAGCCCACCATCGGCCGCCGCGCAGACCACCTCAAACGCCTTCTCCTCCGCCACCCATCTGTCGACCACACCGCGAAGATTCGCACCAATCGCCGGCGACGCCATCATGCGCCCAGATGCTAGGCGCGTCATTGCCGAGGCTCACCCAACGCGTCCGCGGCGGACCTCAGGGTCGCTAAACGACCAGGCACTCGGCGCTGCGGCGGGTGACGACGAAGTCGAGGAGTACTCCGGTGAGGAGAAACCCGAAGCCACCCTCCTCGGCAATGGAATGCGCCGTGGATTGCCCATGCCATTGGAAGACGACGTGGAGCACAGCGTGGATGAGGGTGAGCGCAACTCCGACCCGCCCACCCACATGACCGACCATTGGCCATGGCGCTGATAGTGCCGCCCAACAGGACGCCGACAACGGAGACCATACCGAGGCCCAGGATGTGGACCCACCGGATGGGTGTCTCGGAGACGCCCCATGACGCCAGTCAGTCAGATGACCTTCGAGGTGCTCGAAGCGAACCCTGATCTGACGCTGCTGAAGCGCCAGCTGCTCGGCCAGCTCGAGTCGGGGTCGACCGCGTTGGCAGCCTTCAAGGAGTTCGCTGTACTCGAGACGGTCTTCAAGGGAACGCACGCCGACCCAGCGATCCGAGACCTCGAGCGGGTCCACGAGGTCGAGCGCGGCCCTGGTAGCGGGCCAGGAACGCGGCCGCCGCCAAGTGCGCTTCGGCGAGCGGGTCGTGCGGTTCGGGCGCCGACAGCCGGCTGATGTCGAGTTCGAGGATGGCCATGGTGGTGCCTCCGTGTTGCTGGGACACCAAGCCCACACCCGAGCGCCCTCCCCCGCGTTCGGCCAGTGACGGATCCGGCGGTCGGGAAGCGGGGAACCGCCGAACGGGCGGCGTCATACGCGGTACCCTCCATGTATGACGATGCTCAGCTTCAGGGTGGACGATTCGGAGGCAGCCGACGCACAGCGTTGGGCGGAGCGGCTCGGCGTCGACCGTTCGGAACTGTTGCGCGAGGCCTTGCGACGCCACCTGGTGCGCTTGGCGGGCGAGAACGACGCGGAGAAGTGGGAGGCGCAGCCGCTGCACAAAGGCGAGAAGGCCCTCGAAGGGATCGCCGACTGGGGCCCCGCCGAGGATTGGTCAGACTGGGCCGATGCTACGAGGTGAGGTCTGGTTCGCGGCGACGCCCGGCGGTGACAGGCCGGTCTTGGTTCTCACGCGCGATCCGGTCGCCGACCGGATCGGGGCAGTGGTCGTGGTCGCGTTGACGCGAACGCGACGCGGGCTCGTGTCGGAGCTCGAGTTGACGAAACCGGGCGACGGGGTCCCCACTGATTGCGTCGTGAATTTCGACAACGTTCACACGCTTCCGAGGAGCAGCTTTCGTCGGAGGGTGACTCTGCTGCCTCCGCCGCGAATGGCTGAGGCATGCCGAGTACTTCAGGCCGCCACGGGCTGCTGACCCGGCGGTCAGGGACGGGTCGTCGCGCTCGGTGCGGCAGACGTTCTGGGACACGCTAGCGAGCGAGCGTAGAGTGCGAGCGACCGATGTTCACGCCGCCCTTGGATCTCGATGACCTCGATGTACTGCAGGCTTTGCGCGCCGGCTGGAACTTCGAGGCAGTGTCGGTTCGGTACGCGCCGCTCGGCTTCGGCAGCCACCATTGGATCGGCCGCGATCCGGCGGGGAGCCTGCGCTTCGTGACTGTCGACTGCCTCGCAAAGCGCCGGGCCGGCGCCAACGCCGAGACCGTATACGAGCGACTGACCGGGGCCTTCGAGACCGCCCGCACCCTCGGCGACCACGGCCTGGAGTTCGTTGTGGCTCCCCTTCCCGACCGGTACGACAAGGTTCTCGGCCGTGTCGGCGAGCGTTACTCGATCGCGGTCTTCCCCTTCGTCACCGGACGGACCGCCAGCTACGACGAGTATCCGTCCGAGCGCGAGCGACGTCCGGTGGAGGCGTTGCTCGCCCGACTGCACCAGGTCAGCGATCTGGTCTCAGACGTCGCTCGACGAGAGGACTTCGTCCTGCCCTGCCGCATCGAGCTGGCCGAGGCACTCACCGACCTCGACCAGGCGTGGGACGGGGGGCCGATGGCGGAGCCGACCCGGGGGCTGCTGCGCCTGATAGAGCCGCGCCTCCGTGGCGCTCTCGGCCTCTACGACGAGCTCGCTGCGGAGGTCGCCTCCGGCTCGACCCCCTGGGTCATCACCCGTGGCGAGCCGCACCCCGCCAACGTGCTGTGGACCGAGGCAGGACCTCGACTCATCGACTGGGACACCGCCATGCTCGCGCCGGCCGGTCGCGACCTATGGATGGTGCGCCCGCCCCGCCTTTCCGTGTTGTGGACCGAAGGCGCCGATCTCGTCCTGTACCGACTTTGGTGGGATCTGGACGAGATCGCCGGGTACGTCGCCGAGTTCCGCCAGCCCCATCAGACCACCGACGACACACGCGAATCGTGGCGCAACCTCCAACACTTCGCCCGGCTTGAGCACTGGGAAGCCGCCATCCGGACTCGCCGATAAGCCCGGCGCGTCCCGCCGACTCGCGCCTGGGCGGCTGTCGAGCTCCGTAAGGCGTCCGCCGCGGAGCCGGCGATAGGCGGCACCAGGAAACAGTGCACGGCCGCGCGTGATGTGGTGGTCGGAGCCTCTGGCGTTGTACTTGCCGGGAGCGCGAGATGGGCACTTCTGTTTCGTCGTCCCCGGCGTGTTGATCCGAGTGAGCAGCGCCGACTGCTATCTGCCGGTGCGCTCGCGGTGCTTGCACCCTGGCCAGCAGCAGGGCCGACGCTGGCCTTCCTCCAGCTCCTCCTGGGTCCGGCGAATGCGGCGTTCTCGGGTCGACTCCTGCTTGGCATCCTCGACCCAGCAGATGAACTCGTTGCGGGCAAGAGGCGTGATGTCGTTCCAGGCATCGAGTGCCGTGGGGTTGGCGATCAGCGCCTTGCGCAAGTCTCCTGGAAGGTTGTGCACCACCCCACCGGGCACTCGCGGGCTGCTCACGGGGCCACGGTAGCGGGCCAGGACGAGCCCGATCACCATCTGAGGTGGTCGGTAGCGACATCAACCCGGCGATCTGGGCGATGCGGCCGGAGGGCTCCCGCAGGACGTTATGGGTTAGGGCCTACGCGTTGGCCTTGAAGGTTGAGTCTCACCGTTTGATGCAGCGTGCAACCCAGAAAACGGGGAACCGGGAGGCGCAACTTGTGGGACGTAAGCACCGGCGCCGAGCACGATCATCGCCGCAGCGATTGTCGGGTTATCGCGCCCATGAGGAGTCAACGGCGAACAGCCGCCAGGTCCCGGGCACTTCACCCGACCCGGCCAAGGCGGAAACACGGTGGCCGATCACTACTGCAAGCTCGGATGACCTCGCCGCCGAAGGGGGCAAACAGCGTCATGTCGGCGTCCTGCTTGATGCTGCCGTCTGCAACGTCCAATCCGAGCGCTCTGTTGTTCGTTGCTCATGCTGATCCATGCTTCCCGCCCAGTATTGTTCCTGTGACGGCAATGTCTCTCTGCGCTCAGCGGCGCGCGCGGGCCTTCTGGTCGGCCAGCGCGCGTTGCAGCAGGGCTTGCGCCGACCAGCGCATCAGGTCGGTAGTCTCGTCGCGCGTGAGACCGGCGACGTCGGTGAGCCACGCCAGCGCTTCGATGCCTGTCGCGCTGCGCACCGCGATCGCCAGGCGGTGGATCTCGGCGCCGGACATCTTCGTGGAGAGCGGCGCGAGTGCTTCCTCGATCCACACGATCGCGCGGCCCTGTCGCAACGGCAGCTCCGCGCGCTCGGCCGGGTCGGCTTCGAGCGAGAGGCGGAGCATCGTGCGCTGCTGCGCCTCGGTGTCGACGATCATCCGTGTGAACCCATCGACGACGAGGTCGAGGCGGCCCGCCACATCGCGGGGCGCGTCGTCGGGCAGCATCGAGGCCGCGGCGGTCTCCGGGTGCGCGGCTGCGAGCAGCGCCCGCTGGTTCGGGAAGTACCGGTACGCGGTAGTCCGAGAGATCGACGCCGCTTCCGCGGCGCCCTCGACCGTGGGCGCCTCACCGTTCGCGACCAGGCCGCGCGCGGCCGCGATGAGGGCCTCGCGGGTCCGCCGCTTCTGCGCAGACCGACCATTCTCTTCATAGGGGATTGACATATCCATGATGGTACTGTACGTTCGTCATGGGACCTACGTCCCACGAACGAAAGCAGGCGATGCACGTGAGCCTTCCAGCCCCGATCATCCGAGCCGCCGGTGAAGGCGACAAGCAGTCCTTCGCGGGCGGCGGCCTCCACACGTGGAAGCTCCTCACCGAGGACACCGGCGGCGCGTTCTTCCTCTTCGAGGACGTGATGACGCAAGGCAAGTGCACGCCGCTACATCGCCATCCCGAGGCCGACGAGACCGTCTACGTCCTCGAGGGCGAGATCCTTGTCCAGATCGACGGCATCGAGACCCACGTCGGAGCCGGTGGCATGACCTTCACGCCCAAGGGCACCCCGCACGCCTTCCTGGTGGTGTCGGAACGAGCACGGGTGCTCACCATGCAAGCGCCCGGGATCGGCCAGGCGTTCTACCGCGGCGCCAGCGATCCGGCGACCGACGACACGTCCGACGCCGTCGACCTGCCCCGCCTCCAAGCGTCCGCCAGGGACAACCCGCGCGGCATAGCGATCCTCGGACCGCCGCCGTTCGCCACCGCGAAGGCCGGCTGATGCGCGCACGGCGGAGCCCCCGCCGTGCACTGCGGCGTTCGTGATGCCGTGCCGCAACCCGCGCGACGATGCGAATCCGACCTGACAACCGCCGAGGTGCGCCTTTTCGCCGCCGAAGCATGGGAGTCTCACGGCCCAGGAGCATGAACCGATGGGACGCCACGCGCGCCAAGCCGGGAACCCTGGCGAGCGCCTGACTCTGTCCCCGAATCACGGCGTCCACAGACGGCCAGGGTCGCCCCGAAGTGCCTGCTTGAGAATCCGCGTGGACGTTGCGGTTGGTCCGTAGCGTCTCGAGGTGCTGGTGGGGGTCGCTCTCGAAGTGCCTGCCGTCGGCGTGAGCCGGCTGGCTTTCGATCGAAGCGCGTCCCTACCGGCCCTTGCCGCGGTGTGGCTC
>CAXMLU010000685.1:0-6212 GCA_964194255.1 uncultured bacterium | reverse complement strand
CCCGCCGTTCTTCGCCGATGTACGGCTGGGAGAAGACCACCTGCTCGTCTACACCGCACCGGACGGACCGGGGACGGCCGTGCAGGTGGCCCGGACATTGTCTGACAGTGATCGGGCGCTGCACCGCTTGGCCCGCATCCTGGTACTCGTGACCCTCGCCGGCACCGCCGTGGCGGGGGCGCTGAGCCGGGCGGTCGCCAGTGCGCTTCTCCGGCCGGTGCTTCGCCTTGGCGAGGCGGCCAACCACGTGGCCGACACGCGCGACCTCTCCCGGCGGCTCGAGGTGACGGGTTCGGATGAGCTGAGTCGCCTGGCCTCGGGTTTCAACACCATGATGTCGGCGCTCGACGCGTCTTTGCGGGCGCAGCGCCAGCTGGTGGCCGATGCGTCCCATGAGCTCCGGACGCCGCTGACGAGCTTGCGTACGAACCTCGAGGTGCTCGCCCGCACCGATCACCTGCCCATCGAGGACCGCCAACAACTGCTGTCCGACGTCGTGAACCAGCTCGAGGAATTGACCGTTCTCGTCACCGACCTGGTTGATCTGGCCCGCGACGTTGAGCCGGAGCCTTTGGTGGATGAGGTGGGCCTCGACGAGGTGGTGGCAGAAGTGGTGGAGCGGGCCCGCCGCCGCGCTCCTGAGCTGCGCTTCGAAGTTGATACGGAGCCGGTCCTTGTCCGCGGCAGCGCCGGCCGGCTGGGCCGGGCCGTCACGAACCTGGTCGACAACGCCGTGAAGTGGAGTCCGGCCGGCGAGCCGGTCGAGATCCTGGTGCGGGCCGACGGCGATCGGGCCGAGGTCAGCGTGCGCGATTACGGGCCGGGCATCCCACCGGGCGATCTGCCCTTTGTGTTCGACCGGTTCTACCGAGCCCAGAGCGACCGCCGCCTGCCCGGATCCGGGCTCGGTCTGGCCATCGTCCGCCAGGTGGCCGAGTTCCACGGTGGGTCCGTTACGGCCGAGGCCGCCGAGGGGAAAGGGGCTCGGCTGCGTCTTCGTCTGCCGCGGGTCATCGACCCGAATCACCACTTGTCGTGAGATGTGGTCACTGGTACCGTCAGCACAACCGTACGAACTGGCTCAAAAGGCGCCTCCTCGACGCGGTCAACTCGACTCCCTGGAGGAACCCGTTGAGCTTCAATCACCGTCGCCTCGGCGCTGCCGCTGCGGGCGCACTCATGGTCAGCGCCAGCATGGCCGTCACCGCTGCCTCCGCGGCCGGCAGCGCAGTCCCGACGGCTGCTAGCCACGCCGGACTCGACACTCTGGGCAAGGCCCACACTCGCCTCGCCAGCGCGCAGGCGCTACTGAAGTACTACGGCGGGACCAAGGGCATCGGCGTCCAGGTCAATCCCAAGGTGTATCTGGTCTTCTGGGGCGCGCAATGGGGAACGCCGGGGACCTCGGGCAGCAACATCACGTTCACCAACGATCCGGCCGGCGCCGCCCCGTACGTGCAGAACTTCCTCCGCGGCCTCTATGGCTCGGCGGACACCTGGAGCACCTCCACCACCCAGTTCTGCCAGGGCGCTGGCGTGCTCAAGGGGGCGACCAAGTGCCCTTCGACGGCAACCTTCGTGGACCACGCGGCGGCCACGCCGCTGGCCGGAGTGTGGGCCGACGAGAGCGCAGTCGCCCCGCTCCAGGCCACACCCAAGCAGCTCGGGCAGGAGGCCGACCTGGCTGCACAGCACTTCGGTAACGCCACTCCGGCGTCGAACTCGTCGGTGCAATACATCATCGTCAGCCCCACCCAGACCCATCCTGACGGATTCAACCTTCCGACCACCAGCTTCTGCGCCTGGCACGACTTCACGCGCGCCAAGGACGTCGCCGTGATCACGCCGCGCGGCAGCATCGCCTTCACCAACCTTCCCTACATCAGCGACGCCGGACCGAACTGCGGCATGGGCTTCGTGAATACGCCCGGGCTGCTCGACGGCTGGAGCATTGTCGAGGGCCACGAGTACGGGGAGACGGTGACGGACTTCTTTCCGCAGGCACCCGTCGGAGCCACGAACCTCACGTCGGGCGGCTGGTTCGAGCCAGTGAAGGGCGAGAACGGCGACAAGTGCGCATGGATCGCCCCGGGCACGCCCGGCGGCTCGGGCGACATCACCCTGACGACCGGGACGTTCGCGGTCCAGTCGCTGTGGAGCAACACCGCCAACAGCGGCACGGGTGGCTGCGTCATCTTCTACAGCGGCGGCCAGCAGCACTAGGTGGGACGTGGGGGTGGAGGGATTCGAACCCTCATCATCAGCGGTTTAAGCGCCGCGCCTCTGCCGATTGGGCTACACCCCCGGGGCATCCGTCCCGAGGCTACCGCCGAGATCGAGAATGAAGCCGAGGAGCAGGATGTCGGGCTCCGGGCGCCAGTCCCGTGCCGGGTCTCGCCTGAAGCCGAGCCGGCCATACAGGCGATGGGCGGACGCCATGTTCTCGGTGGAGTGCAGCGCCACCCGCTGTTTGCCCTCGGCGCGCGCCCGGGCGATGCAGGCCTGGACGAGGGCGAGCCCCGCGCCCTGACGCTGGTCGCCGGGATCCACGGCCAACATCCGGATACCGGCCGCCCCCTCGGGTAGGTCCTCGGCCCACGGATTGCCGGTGTCCGGCACGTAGGTCACCGAGCCGACTACGGCTTCGGCGTCCGTGGCCACGAGCAGCACGGCGTCCTTGGCCCGCCGACCGGTGGCTCGCAGCTCGTCCTCGTAGCCGTTGGACATGATGTTGTCCGGTAGCGCCGCGTACGCCGCCACCGTGATTTCCCCGGCCCGGTCGTACTCGTCGGGCCGGGCCTCGCGGATCTCGATCACGCCGCGGCCGCGCCGAGGTCGGGATCGCCCTCGACGGCGGCGGCCAGGCGGATCCGCCATCGATCAGCATCCGGGCCAATCAACCGGTTGGCCACGACCACGCCTTCGACCAGGTCACGGAGTACCTCCGGCCGGTCCCGACCTCGGACGGCCACGGCGACGATGGCGTGCTGCTCGGGCAGCCGCCGGATCGTGCGGGTAGCACCGTCCTGGCGGGGCGGGCTCCGAAAGCCGGGCACCACGGGCAGCCCCCCGTGCCTGGCCTCGTCGGCCAGACGTCGGGAGGTCGAGCTGAACCACACCGCATCCGCAGCGACCATCCCTCCATCATGACCAACCGGTGTGACAATCACCTGCGGCCGCGTTGCCACTCCAGCGTGGCCGCCACCCCGTCCTCAAGCGGTGTCCAGGGACGCCAGCCCAGGTGCAGGGCCGCCCGGCTGGCGTCGAGCGAGGAGCGGCGCGGCTCGAACGACCGGGCCGGCGCGTAGAGCGGGGCCTGGCCGCTGCCGGCTACGGCGGACATCAACGTGTGGAGGCGGTTTACCGTGGTTGAGCTCCCGGTGCCGATGTTGCACAGCAGGCCGCTGCCCCGATCGGCGGCCCGGGCCAATGCGTCGACCGCGTCGTCCACGTATACGAAGTCGCGCCGTTGCTCTCCGTCGCCGGTGATCGTGCACGGCTGGCCCGCCAGCATGCGAGTTCCGAAGGCGGCGACCACCGGTCCGGGACGCTGCCGGGGCCCGTACACGTTGGCCAGCGCCAGGGCCGTGTACTCGAGATCGTGCACCGCTCGATAGACGGTGAGGTAGTCGCAGGCCGCTCGCTTGGCCACCCCGTGCGGGGTGATCGGCTGCTGAGGGTGTGACTCCTTCACCGGCAGCGCTGCCGGCCCCGGGTCGCCGTAGATGGCGGCGCTTGATGCGAACACCACCTTGCGGGCGCCGCCGGCGCGCGCCCCCTCCAGCACCCGCACCGTCCCGAGAACGGTCACATCTGCGTCGTTGGCCGGATCGGCGAGCGACTGTTGCTCGTCGGCCATGCCGACCAGGTGGAAGATCACCTCGGCATGGCGCCGTCCGATGAGATCGACCACGTCAGCCGATCGGATGTCGAGCTGGTGGAAGGTGACCTTCCCGGCCGGGTTGGAGCGGGCCTCGGCTAGGTTGGCCAGGGAGCCAGTGGACAGATCGTCGACCACGTCCACGTCATGGCCCTCGGCCAGCAGCCGGTCGACGAGGGCCGAGCCGAGAAAGCCGGCCCCCCCCGTGACCAGCGCACGCATCAGTCTCCGGCGGAGGGATCGGGGAAGCGGGCGCCGTCCAGCACCGCCCCCGCGGGCACCTCCGCCCGACCGCCTACCACCGACAAACCCCGCACCACCGACCCCGCCCCCACCACGGCGTGCTCGCCGATGATCGAGCCATCGACGCGGGCACCATCGTCCACCCGGGCGCCGGGAAGAATCACGGAGCCGGCCACCACCGCCCGGGCTCCCACGGTGGCGCCCCGGCCCACGACCGACCGGGAGACGTCGGCGCCGGCTTCCACCGAGGCGTCCTCACCGAGCAGAGAGCCGCCGCCGACCGCACCGCCGACCGAGCCGGCTCGGCCCAGCTGCCATCGGCCGGGCGATACCAGGGTCGCGTCGGGGGCAGGCGTCTGGTTGCGCCGGCCGGCGAGGAGGTCGGCGTTGGCCTCAAGGAACTGTGCTGGAGTCCCGGTGTCGAGCCAGTACGCATCGGATGCGAGGGCGTAGAGCGCCCCCTCGGCGACGAGCTTGGGAAAGGTCTCCCGTTCGATGGACACGCGCCGCCCACTGGGGATGCGGGCCAGCATCGAAGCCTCGATCACGTAGGTCCCGGCATTGATCAGGTTGGTCGGAGCTTCACCCTTCGGCGGTTTCTCGATGAAGGCGGTGACCCGTCCATCCGCGTCGGTCGGGACGACACCGAACGGCGAGGGATCCTCCACCGGCGTGAGGCTAATCGTGGCCTCGGCTCCTGACCGGCGGTGAAACTCGAGCAGGGCGATCAGGTCAACGTCGGTAAGGACGTCACCGTTGGCGACCAGCAAAGTTCCGTCGGTGATACCGGCGTGGCCCGCCGCGAAGGCAATAGCACCGGCGGTGTCAAGGGGCTCCGGCTCGACAGCGGCGACAAGCTTCACCCCGGCGCAGAGGTTGTCCGGGAACGCGCTCATGAACACGTCCGGCCTATAGCGAAGCGAGAGCACCACCTCGGACACGCCCGCCGTCGCCAGATGGCGGATGACCCGCTCGATAAGGGGCACTTCGACGATCGGCAGGACCGGTTTTGGCGTCGTGAAGGTAAGCGGTCGAAGGCGGGTCCCCTCGCCTCCGACCAGTACCACCGCCCTCATTTCTTGGTCGTCGTTGGCGGCGTTGTCGTGGTCGCGGGTGCGGTCGTGGTGGAAGGCGCGGTCGTGCTTGACGGGGTGGTCGTGCTCGTCGCACTCGGCACCGTGGTCGTGGTCGTCGGCGCCACGTCGTTCAGCTTCTGCAGGTTGGCGGCGCTGGGCGGCGGCAGCAGCTTGGCGTCGACCGGGGCGAAGGCGATCGTGAGGAGCTGGCCGTTCACCATCGGCACCTTTTGCGGATCAACCGTGGCGTCGTGACCGACCTTGTCGGCTTGGCTGGTGAACACCCGAACCCGGACCCGTCCGGGCTTGCTGCCGCATTTGTCACCGTCGCGATAGTCATGGCCGCCGGGCAGTTTCAGCTCTCCGGCGTTCAGCGTCATGTGGACGGCACTGGCGAAGACGCCGAGCGTGGCGTTCGCGCCGGCCGAGTCCCGAGCCGTGGGGTGAACGTGCATGATGCCGTCGCCGTGGGTGTGGATACCCTTCGGGTCGTTCTGATCCGTGATCGAGGGCGCGAACTTGTCACAGAGGTACACGGCGTAGGCGACGTGCCAGTGGTCCTTGTTCGGCACCGGCGGCGTGGTCAGTCCCGCCAGCGAAAGCTTGTTCAACCTGGCGTCGCGGCTCTGCACGATCGTGAGCGTTCCCAGCATGACGACGATGAAGATGGCCAAGTAGTACAACCAGGGAATCCGCCCCCGGTTCGTGCGCCCACCACCGGTGCCGGCGGCGCGCGCCACTTTCTTGGCTGAAGAGGCCTTTCCCATAGAGAGAACGAGATTAGCGGGTCCCCACCGCCTACTGACCGCGACGACCGGCGAGCCAGCGATGCCCACAGGCGACCACCGCCCGGAGTGCCAGCCCGAGCGCCACGATGGGCAGACCCGATCGCTTGGTTCCGGTGAGGGTACGGCTCGCAAAGAGGAACACCGAGCGGTGGTGGGCGACGATCATCCGGTAGGGGTGGCGATCCGTCGACGCACCCTGGATATGAGCTGTCTCTTATACACATC
>CAXMLU010000684.1:0-12805 GCA_964194255.1 uncultured bacterium | reverse complement strand
CGCTGGTTCGATTCCAGCTAGCCCCACCACCTTCGTCATGGCCAGGGCGTTGCAGGTGGGCCCAGGGGATGTCGGCGTGCATGCGCTAGACGGTTCCCTGGACTCAGAAGGGTCAGGTTGAAGGGGACGGGTCGCTCCCCGTCGCCTCGGCGAGCAGCCACGGATGGTTGGGGCGGAGCACGGACAGAACCTCGCGGAGCCATGCCCCCTCATTGTCGGCGAGGTGCGGTACGAGGTCCTCTAAGTCGGCGGCGTCACGTTCCCGGAGCCAGCCTCCGCGGTGCGCGACCCAGCTGATGCCCTTATAGAAGAGCAAGGCTTCCGGAGCGAGTGTCGGCAGGCCCCAGGGGGAGGGCCTCATGCATCGTCTGACGGGAGTGTGGCGCCCGCCTTGGTGCTGAAGACCCAGTTTCTCACTTGGATCGTGAGCGCGCGGCGGCGGGGCTCAAGGACGGGTGGACCTGCCCCGACACGGCGCGACGGTCAGAGCGCGACGTTTAGGGAGGCGGCCTCAGCGAGACGCGCGGACGGCTCTCATCACCGGATTGGCCGGGCGGTACGGAGACGAGCACGGTTCCATGGACGCACGGTAAGTCGCCAGTAGCGCGGCCGCAATCGGCTTTTGGCCTGGGCGACGATCGCAGTCATCGTGTGGAGCCTGCAAGTGGCCGGGCGTCGCCGTTCGTCCCGGGCGTGATGTGGATGAGCTGGCCTGGTTCCCGCATCGTGGTCTGGTGCCAAACGCCCTTCGGCACGACGACAGCGTCGCCCGCACCGAGGTCGACCAGCCGGTCGCCGTCGGCGAGCTCGAGGGTGACCGTGACCGCGCCGGAGATCAAGTAGAGAAGCTCGTCGCCGTCGGGGTGCACCTCGCCGTCGTGCGGGGCGTCGCCGGTGAGCTCGGGTGCCCCAACGGTGAACCCATCACTGCGCTGTGGCGGCCCGCCCGTCTGCTCGACGATCCGCGCCAGCCGACCACCTCGTGCGCCAGGTCGTCGTTGCCGGGACCGAGGCGGTGCTCGTCGTCGTGGACTCGGGCACAACCTCGAATACTGTGCGGGCGCTGTCCGTGGCCGGCCACGGGATAGCCCATGCAGCCGACCACGCCGCGGAGATTCCGTACTTGCCCGGTCCCTGATCGAACGATCCGTACTGGGTCCGGGTGGCCAACGCGCCATCCAGCGTCGTTGTCTCGGCGAAGCTTGCGCCGGGCGCGAGCAGGTGAGCGGTCGGCCCCGCCGCACAAGGAGTTTCGCCCGCCCCGTATACGGCCACACCATCGGGCCACGGATAGAGCGTGAAGTCCTGGACGGCGAAGGTCGGTTTGCACCAGGCGCCGCCAGCGGCCGCCTTGGCATCAAAGATGCAGGCGGTGCCTGTGGCGTTGCGCACCGTGAAGGTGATGACGAGGGGCGTCCCCACCGGGTAGACGGCACGGTCGGTGTGGACGGCGAAGCTCAACATGGACAAGGCGCAGGCCGGGGTGGGCGTCTCCTTCGGCCGGGACGCCATTGTCGCCGCCGGTGTCGATGTGGTCGGCCCCTGCGTCATCCCCAAGTGGAGAATCGTCGTCGTGGTCGTTTCGGTTGGGTTCCCGGCAGCGGGGATGGCGGGGATCCCGACGGTGCGGAGCCGACGGTTTGGGCCGCCCCCGCCGGCTGCCATCACGACTGCCACCACCAGAAGAACGATTAAGACAGCGCCGGCCCCCGCCGCGGCCAGCCGTTGGCGGCGTAGGACGGCCGCCCTGGCCCGGACCCGCGCCAGCAGTTCGCCGTCGCTGCGCACTCGGTGATCATCCGCTGGCAAGCTCGGCCTCCTTTAACCACCTACTAAACGTCTCATCCACATGGGAGGGTTGACAGCAGCCGTTTGGATTGGTCGTCTCGCTCCGGACCGCCCGTTGCCGCCCTGTAGGTCGTGGCCGAAATCAGCGTCCGCCGGGCGTTCGCCGGGCCGATCTGGGAACAGATAGGGGTGATCACCCCTTTCCTGGGAGGGCAGCTCGTCCGTACCGTCACCGACCAGATGGGTTCCATCGGCTCGACAAGAAAGGGACGACGAGATGATGAGCAACCTCCCCCTGCTGAGGCGTCAGCTGCAGGCTGAACCCGGCAACCTCTTCGTCTGGCACCATCTCGCCCGCGTCCTGGAGGGGTTGGGGAAAGGGGATGAGGCGGAGAAGGTCCTCGAGGAGGCCGTGGAGGTGGCCCGGGCCAAGCCCTTCGTGGATCGGAACGGCGTTCTGTCCTACGCCGACCTCATCCGCCTAAGGCGTGAACGCGGCGCCGCGGTCGGGCCACTCCTGGCCGAGGCGCGGGAGGCGTACCCAGACAACTGCCTGGTGCTCTCCCTGGAGGGACACGACCTCATCGAGGGGGGCGCGTACGAGGAAGCCATCGACCGCTTCGACCGCATCCTCCGCGTCGATCCGACCGACCTCCCCGCCAACAGTCCCTCTTACGACGACATCCTCTTAGGCGAGCTATCTCATGACGGACGCGCCTTGGCCTTTTCAAAGCCGGCCGCTACGCCGAAGCGGCCGACGCATATCAAGCCGCCGCCACGCTCGTGCCGTCCGACCCCGCCTACCCAGTAAAGCGGCAGCTGGCCGAGGCGCGGGCGAGGCGGGCGCGCCCAGGTCCCCGACTCCTGGCGACCGACTGACACCGTAGGAACCCCAAGCCGCGGCGCCGTTAGGTGTGTCGGAGTCCGCGAACTTCGGAGAGGATCTTTTCGATCTCGGTGTCCTGTGCTTCGAGGTGGTGTTGAATGTCAAGGGAGGTGTGAGGTGTGAAGCACCGCGTCGGCGTCCTCGTAGGTGGCCTCCGCCCGCTTGTCGGAGGCGGCGGCCAGGACGTTCTGGCCGACGATGATGATGCTCAACAGCACCAACTGGAGGAACGTCTGGCTGATCCAGGACACGAGGGTGACGGCGTTTCCGGATCGGATCGCCGACGGCAACGAGACCAGGGCAAGTGCCGCGAAGGCATACGCACACCACATCGTGCCGACGCCCGTGGTGATCTTGACGGCGAGGGCGGCGTTGAAGCGGTCGTACCAGGGGGCCTCTGGCGCATGCGTGAGTACATCGGCCACCTTCGGCGGACCGGCTTTCCTTCGAGCGGCGATCCGCGGATGTGGGATGACTTTGAAGATGTCGGGCATGCCGCAAGCTTCGCATGATGGTGGATCACATCTGCGGTCAACCTTTGCGTCGTCCTCGTGCGATAGGGGGGTGCGCCGTCTGGTGCGTTTCGTTACCGCCGTCCACACTGGGATCGACATGGCCTCTTCGGAGGAGTTCGAGGCAGCGTTCCGGGAATTGCTGCCTCGCGCCTACCGCGTTGCGTTCCGGGTGCTTGGCAACCGGGCAGAGGCGGAGGAAGCGGCGGCGGAGGCACTGGCTCGGGCGCACGCCTCGTGGGCGCGGGTCGGGGCCCTGCCCTGGCGAGACGCCTGGGTCCTTCGCGTGACCGCCAATGTGGCGGTCGACATGAGCCGCCGCCGGCCGCGCACCATGGCCGCAAGGTCATCGTCGACAACCGACGAGGGCGAACTGGTTACCCTGCGCCTCGCCCTCTCCGCCGCGTTGGCCACCCTGCCGCGCCGCCAGCGCGAGGTGATCGCACTCCGATACCTCGCCGATCTGACCGAGACCGAGGTGGC
The DNA here is from genome assembly GCA_964194255.1 of uncultured bacterium. GTDB lineage: Bacteria > Actinomycetota > Acidimicrobiia > Acidimicrobiales > CAXMLU01 > CAXMLU01. The sequence continues at coordinate 9,136 of CAXMLU010000684.1, read as the reverse complement.
CGCGTGCTTGCATGTATCGCTCGGATCGGTCAAGCGGCACGGCTATCGGGGTATGGCCTCCCTGCGGCAACTGCTCGACGTACCCGACGAAGGGGCAGGTCTGCGATGGACATGAGCCCATCCGATCATCCAGAGAGCTTCTTCGCCGGGGATGAGACGGCCATGCTGGAACGTGTCTACGCCCGGTCGGCGGAGATCCGGGGACGCCGGCGCTCCCTAGCATTCGGTGCGTCCGGCTTTCTCGCCGGTGTGGCGGCCACGGTCGCAGTCGTCTTCGGGCTGTCCAGTGTCTCCCCCGGCGCGGCCCAGACCGGATTGCGTATCGTGCAGCCCGCGCGTGGACCTGGTATCACGATCCCGGCCGGCCCGCATGGCCGGATGCTCTGGCGGTCGGCCTCCGTGGGCGCGGTGGGCACGCTTCCGGCTTACGGGGAGAACCGTTTGTTCGTCGCCGCTGCGGACCGCGCCGTGTACGCCCTCGACGCCGGCACCGGCTCCGTGGTCTGGAGCCACACTGTCTGCTGCTCCTTGCCCACCTCAAGCGGCGCGGCCACGATCGACTACGCGTTGGGCCGAGTGCTGATCGCCGCCCCCGACGCTCCCCTGCAAGCTCTCGACGCCCGCAGCGGACAACCGGCCTGGACCACCGCGGGCCCCGAGCCCGCCTTGAGCGATGGCGGGGTGGCGGTCGCCCCTCCGGTGGTCGTGTCGGCTGGCCCGAGCGGCATCCGCGCCTACCGGGTGGCGACTGGCGACCCGATCTGGTCGATGGGCGGGGTGGTCGCCCGCTTGGCCGCCCCCAACGCCACCTCCGTGTTCGTGGTGGTCCCTGGAGCCGGAGGCGGTGACCAGCTGTGGAACCTGGATCTCGCCAGTGGAAAGGTGCGGTGGCGTCACGACCTCGGAGCCACGGTTCATGGCCGGTTCTCCGCGACGCGTGACTCGATCTACGTCGTCGATGATCTCGGCGCCCTCCACGCCATCGCCGCGGCCGATGGGCATCAACGGTGGTTAGCCCAGATCGCACCCTCAAGCTGTGGGACCAAGCCAGCGTGTTCCGACAATCCAGGCGGGTTCCGATCACAACCGAACGTCACGGGCAACCTGGTCACGGTCGGCGACGACGCCGGCTTTATGCGAGCCTTCGACACCAACGACGGCACGATGCGCTGGCAGCTCGATACGGGTGCGCCGATACGATCCTCGCCCCTCGTGTCACACGACGCGCTGTTCTTCGCCAACGACGACGCGAACCTTTTCGCGGTCAATCTGGCAACAGGAGAGAAGGAGTGGTCGGCCGACATGCTGGCACCGGTCCGCAGCCAACCGACCGTGGCCTACGGGGTCGTCTACGTGACCGACACCACCGGCCACGTCACAGCGATCGTGGACTAATGGTCGGCCTGGACCAGGAGATCAGGGGAACATGGCCCGGTAGGTCTCGGAGCCAACCACGCCGTCGAACTCCGCCACCTTCGGCACCCCCGGCCCCGGCGTCATGCCCCTCAGCGCGCTCCTCGCCGTCCATCCCAATGCCACCATCGTCAACTCCAGCGGCATCGGCGGTCTGCGAGTCTTCGTCGGTGAGGCCAGCCCGGCCGATTCGTTCCTGGGCAACGTCGACCTTCTCACCATCGCCGTGAAGAACGTTGGCACGACCTACAACTTCAACGCCCGGAAGAGCCACCACGAAGGCGAGGGCTAGCGGTAGCTGCTCGCCGCCGTCGTTACATCCTCGACTTCAGGGTCGACACGCCCTCGCCGGAGAGGTCGTCCAGGGCTGCCTTCCGTCCGGCGATGGCCAGCACGATCGCCTGCATCGGGCCGGACACCTCGGCTCCGGTGCCGGTCGACCACTCGGCATCGGTGGCTCGGAAGGTGACGCCGGCGGCCCGCTTCTTGCCGCCGATCAACAAATTCGAGCCCTTGTAGAAGTCGGCGACCTCGATGAGGGCGTGAGTCGGAAATTCGTGGTCAATGCCAAGCGGCCGCCGGATGTCCTCCCCGTGAACGATCGTCTCACCGAGCCAGCTGGTGGCCGGCCCGGGCGGATGTTTGCTGGACGTGACCTCGGACGCGAATCGAGCCAGCGTGTCAGCGCCGGATCCGGCCGCCTCCCGGTCGATGGCCTTCTGGGTGAAGGCGCTGAAGCGGAAGCCCGATCCGATAAGGCCGGCGAAGAAGGCAGGCGGGGTGAGCTTCGCCGTTGCCGTCATGTGGCCCAGGACCTGCTGCACCGACCAGCCCGAGCACAGCGACGGGGTCTTCCACTGGTCGTCGGTCAGCGACTTCAGGTCGTCGGCCAGCGCCTGGCGCTCGGCGTGGATGGTGGGCCAAGTATTCGAGCTCATCGTGCCTCCTGCGCTCGCATGCGGTTGTTCCGTGCATTGTGCTCTACCTCGGCCAGGCCAAGCTGTTCGAGCACGGGCGGCACGTAGTTGGCGACGCGGCCCCGGAGCCCTTTCTTGAGCCCGTACCAGCCGCCCACCGGGTTCTCGGGCGAGCGGCCCCACGCCTCCACCGTCCCCTCCGCGGCGGGCTTCTGCTCATCGGCGTTCCCCAGCGGCATCCAGTCGCCGTGCTCCTTCAGCATGGTGTGGAGGTCATCGATCGCCCGTAGCTGGTAGTGCAGCACCGTTTTGCCGACCAGCACGACGAGGACCGGCGGATCCGCCGTCTCGTCGCGATACGCCTGATACTCCGAGTGCCCGCTGGGCGTCTCCAGTGTCCACGGATGTTGCTTGGTGCCATCACCTTCGGCCATGGCTGCTCCCTTCCTTACGGTAGGCATCGATCACCGCGCTCCACCCGGCCTGGTTGCGATCTCGCCGCTCCTGCCCGTCGTTGAGGCGTTCCCAACCGGTATGGACAAGCTCGACCACGGTGCGGCCGGCCGCGGTCGGCGTGAACGTCACCTCGACATCGGTTGCCTGCTTCCGATCGGTTCCGAGGTGCCAAAGGTAGGCGACACGAGTCGGTGGCTCCCATGCAACTACCTCGCCCCACTCCATCTCCCGGCCGGTGCCGGTGCGCTCGAAGATTCGGCCGCCCGCTCCAGGTTCGACGCGAATAACGGCGGACTCCTCGCCCGACACCGTGTGGTCGCGGGGCCACCAGGTGCTGATGTCGGTCGTCCAGGTGGCGAAGGCGTCCTCGGGCGAGCAGGCCACCTCGAAGGCCAGCCGTACGGGTTCGATCACCGTCGCCGCCCCGGCTTGTTCTCGGCGACGACCCGAAAACGGGCGGCTGCCTCCCCCCAGACTCGCTCCATGTAGTGGCGCACCGCCTCGGCGCCGAGCTCGTCCAACCGGTAGACGCGCCGGGTACCCGCGGCCTCGTCGATCACCAGCCCGGCCGTCTTCAACAGGCGCAGATGGCGAGACACGGCCGGGCGGCTAATGGGCAGCTCGTCGGCGATCTCACGCACGGACCGGCCGCCGCGGCCGAGCAGCTCGACGATGGCCCGCCGGTTCGGATCGCCCAACGCGTCGAAGGGATCGCCCGCGGGCTCAGCTCGGTGCATCGCCTTTACCGTAGCAGAAAGGTTACCGATCGCAACCGAGGGTGCCGGCGTCGGCCCGACCGTCCTGAGGGGCAGCGCACACCGAACCCTCGTCGAACGCCGTTCTCCAGCGATGATCGAAGGCCGTCGACGGCTATGTTGGGCTGACGGGAGCGAAGCGGTGAGCACGGTACCTCGCCTGGGCGACCTCAGGGCCCTCGTCGAGCGGTCGCCGGTGACCACCTTGGTGTTCGGCCTGCCCGACCAGCGCGTCCGGATCAGCAATTCCCGGTTCCGTTCCACCTTGTTCACCTGAGCGCCACCGTCGGCGTGGTGCTCTATCACGAGTTCGGGCAAGCGTTCGACCTGATGGGGCTCATCGGACGTCAGGTACTCGTGGGCGGCTCCCTCGTATCGCCAGGGCAGGTCACCCCGAACCAGCCGGGGGACCCAGTGGGCGACCGACTCATCCACAAGGAGGGAGTAGGCGTCGGCGGAGAGATGGGGGAGTGCGCCGGTCAGGCGGACGGTGTGGTCGGCGTCCAGAAGCAAGAGGTAGTCCGCCGAGCCTCGGGCCAGTTCGAGCATGCGGCTGCGGTTGGTGCCGAAGTCTTTCCATTCGTGGTCGTGGAGTTCCCCGGGCAGGTCGGCGAACGCGGCTCGTACCCGCGCCGGAGTGTCGTCCGTCGATCCGGTGTCACAGATGAGCCAGCTGTCCACCACGCCCCGAACCGAACGGGCACAGCGCTCGATCACTTCGGCTTCGTTTCGCACGATCATGCACAGACGTATCGTGTGATGCTTTCTACTGGGCTCGGCTGGACCGAGCCGGTGCTCGGTGGGCTCGTCGGGGAGATAGTTAGCGATGCCCCACCCGGAGAAGACGTTGTGGTGAAAGACCATCTCGTCTTCGTCGCGGATGGTGGACTCCGTTCCGTCTTCGATGGCCAGCAACGGGTAGGCGGCGAACCGGCCGGGCCGGGCGACGATGAATTCGGACACGAGGTGCGGATCCGCGGCGACGGTGGGGTACTCCCGCATCACTTCGTGTGCGTGGTCGCGGGAGAACCAGTACGCGTACGACCCCCAGAGCGCTTCGTGATCGCTGCGAGCTAAATTCTCCAACTCGGGTCGTCGTCCACCCCACGAAAACCCGGTCCAGCTTCTGACTCCATAGCCGAGGCAGCACACTGCCGCCCGCTCGGGGAGATTGGCGAGCAGCGCGCCGAAGCGATCGTTCCACTCCCGGTGCAGGAGAGCGTCGTCCTCGAACACGATGCCGGCAGAGACGTGGGCGGGTGTCTCCCGGAGGAAGGTCCGGAGCGCTCGCACGTGGCTCAACAGACAGCCAACTTCCGCCCTGCGCTTGGGCGGCACCTCAGGCGTCCCGGCCCGCGCCAAATGTTCATCAACCAGGCGCGAGGCGGCCGGCACGGCCCGGACGAATCGGACGTGGTCCAGGAGTCCCACCGCCCCGAAGCGCTTCACCATACGACGCCGGCGTTCCATAGACGACGCCAGGTTGATGCAGTAGATCGGGACCGATGCGCTCGTGGTGTCCCCGCCGGTCACGGGCGGTGAGCGTACTCGTGGCTCCGCCGGCGGAATCTCAAGGTGGCCATCGGGCGCACCGATAGCTCCTTGTGAGCGACGTCGTGGCGCCTCCATCGGGATGCCAGGTGTGTGGGCGCCCGGTCCGCTATACGGGCGCCACCAAGTGCACTCTGCACAGCGCCGCCAACTCCACCGCCGGCGCGTATCCGTTACCGGCACCTCCGGCCTGGCTGCCGCCCGACGGCGCCGCCCCGCCCCCTCCGGCGCCACAACCGTGGTCGACGCCCGCCCCGGCGTGGGGTCCGCCGTCGGCCCCCTACGCCCCTTACCCCCCCTACGCCCCGTACGTGGCCAACGCCCCCTACGGCGTCTTTCCGCCGCCACCGGCCAAGGGCCGAGGCGTGCTCAAGGGTGTGCTCATCGCGCTCGGCGGGGTCGCCGTTCTGATCGTCGCCCTGGTCGTCGTCGTCTCTGCGGTCGGCTCCAACCAGCGAGCGGCTACCGCCGCGTACGCCCATGGCCAGGGCGGTTCGACGTTCACCTCGCCCCAGGGCCGATTCACTGCCGTCTTCCCGGCCGTACCCTCCCGCCACGTCACCTCGTCCAACGCCGGCGGCATCCAGATCAACGACATCACGTATTTCGCCCGCTCATCGCTCCATGACGAGGCGGAAGTGGACTACGCCGCGCTGCCAGCGGCCATACCCGACTCAAGGATGCCGGATCTTCTGCCTGGCGTCCTGAACAGCATGGCCGCCAAGCTGAACGGCCAGGTCGTGTCCTCGGCACCGATGACCTATCTCGGGTTGCCGGCGCTGGAGGGCGTCATCAAGCGGCCCGACGGCGACTTCGTCAAGGCCAGGATCTTCGTTTCCGGCCATATCGCCTACGTCGTCGGTGCGCAGGGGACGGCCGAGAACCCCCAAACGTACGACCGACTCGTGTCGTCGTTCCATCTCACCGCGTAAGGATCCGTCCGCCGCCGGGAACCGGCGGCATAGCCGGTATAGTCGGACGAGTTCGTCGGTAGTTCCGGAACCTCGGTCCTGAACGATGCTGAGGTCGGTCGATCAACATGACAGCCGAAGTGCGTAGCGATTATCACCGCCACCTGGAAGAGATCGACCGCAACCTGGCCAGGATGATCGCGCTGGTCGAGGAGTCGATCTCCGCCGCCAGTACGGCCCTCTTGTCTCCCGACGAGGCGACCGCCAGCGACACTGTCGCCGCGAGCGTGGCCGCCATCGCCGACCTGCACCGATCGGTCGAATCGCTGGTCTTCACCCAGATGGTCCGCCAGCAGCCGGTGGCGGGCGAACTGAGGTTCCTGGTCGCCGCCCTGCGGATCGTGCCCGAGCTCGAGCTGACCGCGGCCCTGGCCGCCAACCTGGCCCGGCGGCGCGCCATGCACATCGCCAGTGAGTTGTCGCCCCGCATGCGCGGCCTGGTGAGCCAGCTCTTCCAACGGGCCATCGACATGTGGAGGCTGGTGGGAGACGCCTATGCGGAACGCTCCGCCGTCGCGGTGGATCTCGAGGAGGACGACGAGGAGATTGACGAGCTCTATGTCAGCTTGACGGCTGAGCTCGCCTCGGGAGCCCTACGGCCGCCCGTTCTCGTGGAAATGGCCCTGGTGGCCCGGTTCCTCGAGCGCCTGGGAGATCACGCCGTAGAGGTGGGCCGGTGGATCGAGTCGTACAGCCCGGCGCCTCCGGCGCTCGTCAAGACGGACCCGTCGAAGCTGACCTGAACTCAGCGGGCCGCCACGATGAGGGGCAGCAGGACGATCGGATCGACTGGCGTGCTTGTCGGCCACAGGCCATTGAGGCGCCCTGGTCCGCCGGCGATGTTTTCCAGCATGAGGATGGATTCCAGCTGGTCGAAGGGTACGGCCCGGCTGAAGAGGAACCCCTGCATGAGCTCGCAGCCGTGACCGCGTAGGAAGTCGAGCTGGTCCTGCGTCTCCACGCCCTCGCCGGTGACTTCGAGGCCCAGGCTCTTGGCCATGGCCAAAATGGCCACCACGATGGCGGCGTCAGCCCCGCCGCTGCCAGCGCGACCGATGGCCTGGACGAAGGCCTTGTCGATCTTGAGATGGTCGATGGGCCATCGGGTGAGGTAGGACAGCGCCGCGTATCCGGTGCCGAAGTCGTCGAGGGCCAGACGCACGCCCATGTCCCGCAAGCTGTGCAGTGTGTCGAGGGTGCGGGGGCCGGATTCCAGGGCCAACCCTTCGGTGATCTCCAGCTCCAGGAGGTTCGGTTCGAGACCGGTCCGGCGGAGCACGTCGGCCACGATGTCGTCGATGGGACCGGCGAACTGGCTGGGGGAAAGGTTGACCGACATGCCCAGGCGGTTGAATCCCGCTTCCTTCCACTTCTGAGCTTGGCCGCATGCCTCGAGCAGCACCCATTCACCGAGCGGGCCGATCAGACCGGCGTCCTCGGCCACCGGAATGAAGTCCACCGGCGAGATCAGACCGCGGGTCGGGTGGTTCCAGCGCAGGAGAGCCTCGACGGCGACGACCGTGCCGGTGCGAAGGTCCACCTTGGGCTGATAGTGGAGCTCGAGTTCGCCGCGCTGGATGGCGGTGTGCAAGTCGGTCTCGACCGCCAGCCGTTCGTGCACCCGGTCACTCAGCTTCTGGCTGTACAGCTCGTAACGACGCCGGCCGCGTTGTTTGGCCAGGTACATCGCCGCGTCGGCGTGGCGCATGAGGGTATCGGCGTCGGCGCCATCGGTGGGGAACATGGCCACGCCGATGCTGAGACCAGCGAACAGCTTCCGGCGCTCGACCACGAACGGTTCGGCGAAGGCGTCGAGGAGCCGCTGGGCGGCGGTGGCGGCGCCGGCAGGACCCTCGACCTCGGTGAGCAGCACGGTGAACTCGTCCCCACCGAAGCGGCCGACGGTCTCGCCGGCTCGAACCGAGGCCTCCAGGCGACGAGCGACCCCTTGGAGCAGGCGGTTGCCGGCGGGGTGACCAAGACTGTCGTTGACGTTCTTGAACTGGTCGAGATCGAGGAACAGCACGGCCAGCTGAGTGCCGGTGCGTCTGGCCTGGTCGATGGCCAGGTGGAGGCGATCCTCGAACAGGGTGCGGTTGGCCAGCCCGGTCAGCTCGTCGTGGAAAGCCCGGTGTTCGGCGGCATTGCCCCGCCGGGCCAGGATGGCCAGGTAGGCCACGACGACGACGGAGGTGAGCAGGGCACCGATCCAACCCACCGGGCTGGGAAAGAGATGCCGCCACCGCTCGCCGGCGAGGAGCAGGGCCTGGAAGCCCAGCAGCAGGCCCCCGAGCACGAACGGCCGGAGGCGGAAGCTGCTCAGCTGACGAAGAGGTTCCGCCCGCTCCGGCATGGAGCATCCCAGGGCGGCGACGGACCACAACACCGACTCAAGCACGAGCAGGACCGGACCCACGGTGGCCCGGGCGTGGCCAGAGCCGGTCCAAGCGAACAGACCGAGCGCGATCTGGCCGAGGAGCGCGGCCGCCGCGCCACCCGCCGTGTGTCGGCGCTGCGACGCTTGGACGATACGGACGCCGAGAATCACGAAGGCGATGCCGAAGCACACGAACGCAAAGGAGAGGACCGGCCCGGCGCCGCCGATGGCCAGCCCGCGAGTCCCCCGGCTCGCGGTGACGAGAGTGAGCAGGACGCCACCTGTGAGTCCGGCGATCACGGCCTCGGCCGCGCCATCAAGTGCGCTGCTGCGACGCATGCGGGCGACGAGGAGGATCAAGCCCCCCAACTGCAAGGCCGAGCCGACGGCTTCGGCGATGAGACCGACGTCCTTGCTGAGGATCTGGAGCCCCGGATTGCCGGCCCACGCTCCGCCTCCCAGGACGTGCATGAGCAGCCCTGCCGCCAGGAGCCGCCACGGGTCGCGGACGGTACCGTTTCGCCCCGAAGTGAATGGCACCCAGGCGATGATGGCCACAGCCACCAACTCGGCGCAGGTGAGGATCAGGGCGGGATCTCCGGGTCGAAACGCGAACAGGCCGAGCGCGATCGCGCCGGCCAGACCAGCACCGACCACCTGGGTCCATGACGCCCGAACGGACAGCACTGTTGGTAC
>CAXMLU010000683.1:0-3605 GCA_964194255.1 uncultured bacterium | reverse complement strand
GCTCTGAGTAGAGCGAAAGGCAGGCAGACCACCAGTAAGGGCGTCGTTAGTCCGGCGACAAGCAGGAGGAGACCGGTGATGACGAGGGGGGGGCGAAAGCCGTCTATCCATGCGGCGAGAAACACCACCGCCGCCGGCAGCACGTGCCACTGAACATTGGTGAGCGTATTGAGGATCTCGTAACCGCCGGCCGGCAGCAGGAGGACGACCACCGCGAGAATCGCTCCGGCCGGGCGAGAGAGGCCCAGTCGCCGCCCGCACACACCGGCGACAAACGCACAGCCGGCTGCGATCAGGGCTGCGAAGGTCGTGTAGATCTGCGGTGTCCAGCGCAGCGGGAAGAACAAGGCCACTCCCGCGACAGAGCGCGGCAGAAAATGGAAGTAGCCGTTGTAGGTGGTGAGCAGCGATCGGATGAACCCGTTATGACGCGATTGCCCGACAAAGACGGGTACGTCTTCGGCCCACAGGCTGAATCGGCTAGCGGCGGATGAGGCCCGAGCCAGTCCAGCAACCGTCGCGGTCACCAGAAGTGCGGCCACATAGGCACCGGTCGCGACAGATCGAAGTGGGTTCGAGCGTCGCTGTTCGGCTCTTGCCGTCCGATCGAGCAAATGTTGCAGCTTAGTCAGGTGGTTGGCGCGGCCGCATGGCCGGATGGCCGGGGCCAGCCGACGAGCTCAGCCGGCCAACGGGCGGCGGTCCATGAGACGGGAGTACCGGACAATGCACCACAGTGCATGGAAGCCGTCCTTCCACCCGATCTTCTTGCCCTCGGCGTAGGTCCGCCCGGAATAGGAGATGCCGACCTCGTAGATGCGCCAACCGCCCCGGGCCACCTTGGCGGTGATCTCGGGTTCTATGCCGAAGCGGTTCTCCTCGATCCGGAAACTCTGGATGACCTCTCGGCGGAAGACCTTGTAACAAGTCTCCATGTCCGTCAGGTTGATGTTCGTGAACGCATTCGACAGCGTCGTGAGCAGTCGATTGCCGACGGAATGCCAGAAGTAGAGCACCCGGTGAGGATGGGACGTGAGGAAGCGTGACCCGAACACGACGTCGGCTTGGCCCTCCAGCAGCGGCCCGATCAGGACTCCGTACTCGGCTGGGTCGTACTCCAAGTCGGCATCCTGGATGACGACGAATCGTGAGGTCGCCTCGGCAAACCCCCGTCGAACGGCGGCACCCTTACCTTGGTTCACTCCTTGCGCGAGGACGCGAACGCGCTGATCACCGATCCCCTTGGCGATAGCCAACGTCTCATCCGTCGAACCGTCGTCGACGATGATGAGCTCCTCGGTGTACGGAGACGCCAACACATTGTCGACAACGGTCTTCAACGTGGGCGCCTCGTTATAGCACGGCATCACCACGCTCAGACACGGTGTCGGGTGATGGTCGGACTCGAATCTCTCCACGCCGTCTCCTCGTCGGACACAATCAGCCTAGCGACTGGAGCACGGCGCACGGCGAACTCAATGTCTCGCCGGCGCCGCGGCTTCCGGCGTTGAACCGAGGGCACTGGCCTATGACGGGCAACGCCGGGGGCCGCTGAGTAGGATGCTGACGAGCGTGTCAGGTACCTGGCACCCATGACGAGGAGGGGCGTCGATGCGTATCCCCAGGAGCCTGGTGGCGGTAGTGGCCGCGACCTCGATCGGTGCAGTCGCCTGCGGGGGTTCGAAAGCGGTCACGGCGGCGACGACCACACCGACGACACAGGCCGTCGCGGTCACGACCACGACCGCGGCGCCCGCCACTACGACCACCGTCGACGTTGCGGCGGCCAAGACGGAGATCACCGCCAACTTCGCCAAGTTCTTCAACGGCGCCGATCCCAACTACGACGGCCGCCTTGCCTACCTCCAGAACGGCACCGATCCGACCCTCAAGGCGTTGTTTGTCAAGGGCAGCGCCAATCCGGCGGCGAAGCTGACCTACGTCAAGGTGACCCAGATCGACGTTAAGTCGACCAGCGATTGCAGCGACAACGGCTACAGCCTGCCCTGCGCCCTGGTGACCTACGACCTCTTCTTGACGAGCGCTCCGACCAAGGCCGTGCTCCCCGGAGAGAAGGGTTATGCCGTGCTGGAAAACGGGGTCTGGAAGGTGTCCAGGACGGCCTATTGCGTGTTGAGCGCGTTGGGCAGCAATCCCTGCCCGCCGGCCTAAGCCCGTCAGGCGGCAACCGGACCCACCGGAGGAGCCCGTCAGGCGGGGGCGCTGGGCAGCAACTGGCTGACTCGGTCTTCGAGTTCGTCGACGGGGCCTTGATGCACGACCGTGCCCTTGGTCAACAGGACCGCTTCGTCGGCTAAATCCAGGGCCCGTCCCACGTGTTGCTCGACGATCAGGATCGATGCGCCCGCGTCCCGGATGCGAGCCAGGGTGGCGAACACCTCGTCCACCACGATCGGTGCCAACCCCAACGAAAGCTCATCGACGACGAGAAGCTTGGGCGGATTCGCGAGCACCTTGGCCAGCGACAGCATGCGCTGCTCGCCGCCCGACAGCGTGCCGGCGCCCTGCCGTCGGCGCTCACCCAGCCGAGGAAAGGCGGCGTAGGCCCGCTCCATGGCGTCATCCATGCCGCGCTTGCCCAGGGCTTGGCGGAAAACGAGCGATAGATTCTCCTCGACCGTCAACGTCCCGAACACAGAACGGCCTTCCGGGGCATGGGAGATACCCAGCCTGGCCAGCCGCCACGCCGGTAGGCCGGTGATGTCTTGGCCGGCGAACCGCACCGTCCCGCCGGTGAGCGGGATGAGCCCGGTGACCAGTCGGGCGATGGTCGACTTGCCTGCTCCATTCGGGCCGAGGAGGGCAACGACGTGGCCCTCGCCGACCGTCAGACTCACCTCGAACACGGCGCGGAACTTCCCGTAGCCGGCAGAGACGTGGTCGAGCTCGAGGATCGGCGTCCGCGGCAGCCGGCGGTCGACCGCGTCGACGCCACTGGTCACGATGCCTGCCCCAGGTACGCCCGGCGCACGCCAGCGTCGGCCATCACCTCGGCGGTCGGGCCAGAGGCCAGCAGCTGACCGAAGTCCAGGACATCCAGCCGGCTGACGACGCGGGTCACCATGTCCAGGTCGTGCTCTACCAGCAAGATGGCCGTGCCCCGTTCCTCCTGGACACGGCGCAGCACGACCGCCAACGCCTGGGTCTCCATGCGATCGAGCCCGGAGGACGGCTCGTCGAGGAGCAGCAGCGACGGTTCGGTGGCGAGCGCCCGGCCCAGTTCCACTAGGCGACCGTGGCCCAGGCTGAGCGCCTCGGCGGCCACATCTCCAACGTCCTCGATGCCGAGCAGGGTCATTATGGCGTCGACCCTTTCCCGCTCGTCGGGGGTGGGAGCGGCGCGATTCAGCAGGTCCTTCCACAGCCTCCCGTCGGCGCGGCGCGATCGTTCCGCCACCTCGAGGTGCTGGCGGGCGGTCATCTCCGTGAAAAGCTCCATGCGCTGGAAGGTGCGGCCGATGCCAAGGCGTGCCCGGCGATAGGTTGACATGCCGGCCATGTCGTGGCCGTCAAAGAGGACGCGGCCCGCCTCTGGGCGGATCAGTCCGAGCAGGCAGTTGAACAGGGTGGTCTTGCCGGCGCCG
>CAXMLU010000682.1:0-2475 GCA_964194255.1 uncultured bacterium | reverse complement strand
GAAGATGCCGCCGTCAGAGGCGACCTCGTAATAACCGAGACCGGTGGGCGTCACCGCCATCCCGACGACCGGTTTGTTGAGGTGGTTGCCGCCCATGGAACCAAGGAAGGTGGCGTCACCAAAGGTAAAGATGCCACCGTCGGAAGCCACTTCGTAGTAGCCGCCTCCGTCAGGTGTCACACCCATCCCGACGATCGGCTTGTTGAGATGCTTACCGCCCATCGATCCCTGGAAGACGGCATCGCCGAAGGTGAAGATGCCACCGTCGGAAGCCACTTCGTAATAGCCCTGCTGATCGGGCGTGGCGGCGGCACCGACGATCGGAGCGTTGAGGGGTTTGCCACCTTGGCTTCCGAGGAAGTCGGTGTTGCCGTGCGTGAAGATGCCGCCGTCTGAGGCGACCGACCGGTAACCCTGGGTGAAGACGGTCCCGAACATGTGGGCGTGAATGTGGCACATGAAGCTGAACGAGCCGTTCTTCGGGAACGTGAACGTGAAGTTGTTCGGCAGGTTTGCGGGCGCAGGCGCGGCTGGATTGGTGATGATCCCGGAACTACCCACTGTCGTGCCGGTGGGGATGGAGGTCGACCCCTGTGGTCCTGGAGTCCACCCGTTCTCCGCCGGTGCGGCGCAGCCGAAGTTCGGCGGCGGACCGGTGAAGGGCGCGGGCGTGTCGGCCAGAGCCCCGTTCTCGCACACGGTCGGTACGGGGTTCGTGGCGTTGACCGGTCCGGGATTGGCCACCGTTGCCGCATCAGGGAACGTCACAGTGTGAATCTCGTTCCCCCCTTGGGTGTTCGTCGTCCAATGCACCGAGTCCCCCGGCTTGACCGGGATGTTGGCGGGCAGCATCTCCAGCACCTCGACGGGCTGGCTCGCCGGCGCCGTACTTGCCGTCGCCGACCATGTGCTGGAGCCATCGGCGTTCATGGTGGCGGTAGTCGTGTTCGCCGCCGTTTCGGCGGCGAGAGCGGCCGTCGTGGACGCGGCAAGCTGCGCCGCCGCATTAGCCGCTACCTTGGCCGCGGAGTCAGCCTGACCGGCCGTAATTGTGATCGTGCCGTGCATCCGGGGATGGATCAGGCACGCATAGTTGTAGGGCGTGGCGCTCGCCGGCACATTGAGCTGGACGATGAAATGGTTCTGTTGGGGAAGACCCGTCGGGACCGCCCCCGAGCTGAGATCGGCCGTACCGTCGTACGCGCACGCAGCGGCCGCGGTGGTCCCGCAGGCTTGGGCGTTGGTCGAAGGAGCGAACACTGCCGGGTTCAGTTGCGGGCCTGCTTCGTCGCCGCCGGCTTCGGGGATGACCAGCGGGTACGCGTTCTGAGGATTGGTCGTCTTGAACAGTGTCACCGTATGGAAGCCGTCGACCGATCCCTGGTTCCACGTAAAGTCGATCGTGTCACCGGTATGGGCCGTCAGGCCGTTGGGGAAGAAGTCGGTGTATTCGAAGTTGTGTCCCGGCGGCGAGGCGTTGTCCACGCCGAGGGTGTACGTCGGCGCAGCCGCCAGACGACGTGGCGCGCTCGCCGCGTGACGGGGGACGACGGACGTTCGTGACGCGCTCGCGGGCGTGGCCGCGGCCAGCGGCAGAAGCAGGGCCGCTGGGAGTATGACCAGCCGCCGACGAAATCGAACCATGGAGCCTCCAAGGTTGCAGGGACGCGGCAGTCTTGCACCACTTGTCCTGTCTCGCCACGGATCCTTGCGCGCCTCTACCCTCTAGGGAATGCCGGTGTGGCGCAGCTGGTAGCGCAGGCGACTTGTAATCGTCAGGTCATCGGTTCGAATCCGATCACCGGCTCGAATAGGTGCTGTTCAGGGGCTTGCGGTCTTCGCTCCGTATGGTTGTCCACAGGCATTGGCAGCCTGATGACAGCCTAATGAGCCAAAGTCCGCTGTCCGGGCTCGTCTACGGGTGTCCGGGCACGCGTGCCGCCGTCATCGCGACAGCTTCGTCAAGTGGACCGCTGGCGATGCTCGGGGCATTCGTTTGTGCAGTCCTGGGCTTACTTGCTGCCGTGCGAGTGGAGCGTCGCGAAGAGGCGCAATCCAGAGCAGGAAGCTTCCATGCTTGAGCTGACGTCACCGACCGGGCAGGGTGAGGCGGCCGCAGTCGCACCCAAGACCAGCAATCCCGACCGGTCAGGTCACTCGCCTTGGCGGTCGTCCTCATCGAGTTCGAACTCGATGCCGTAGGTCAGGGCGCTGCCGTCGAGCCCCACCGGGCGGAGCGTGAGTTGTCGTGTTGCCGGTGTGACCTCGACCGACGCCGCGAAGGACACGTCCCTCCATCCCATCCGTCGTCGTCGCCCTCGTAAGAGCCGCACACGATGCCAAGCTTGACACCTCCTCGCCCAAGCAGGGAGTGCCGTGTTCGCATGGTCTCCAAGCCTGAGTCTGGGAGCGGCAGCGTGCGGGATCGCCGCGCTTGCGAATCCGAACGGTCTGCATCCTGTCTCTTATACACAT
>CAXMLU010000681.1:0-1691 GCA_964194255.1 uncultured bacterium | reverse complement strand
AGATCCAGCGCAACATCATCGCCGAACGGGTCCTCGGGCTCCCCCGGCGCTGACCCACAACCACAGGTCCAATGACAAAGCGAGGACGGGGAACGGCGTGACGGCACACGGGGTGGATGGGAAGGTGGTCATTGTCACCGGGTCGGGCCAGGGGATCGGTCGAGGGATGGCGATGCATATGGGCAAGAACGGCGCTTCGATCGTCGTGGCGGAATGGAAGGCCCACCGCATGGAACGGACGGTCGGCGAGCTAAAAGACCTCGGCGTGCCCGTGCTGGGCGTGGAGTGCGACATTGCCGACAAGTCCCAGATCGACAACCTGGTGGAACGGTCCCTGGAAACTTTCGGGCGGGTCGACGGGCTCATCAACAATGCCCAAACCTTCCGGCCCCAGGCGCCTATGGCCACGGTGACCGAGGAGGACCTCGACGTCTTCTACAACTCTGGACCGAAGGGAACACTGTGGGCCATGCAGGCCGTCCGTCCCCATATGGCCGCACAGGGGTGGGGCCGCATCGTCAACTTCGTCTCTGCCGCGGGGATCACCGGCATGAAGGGCTACGGCGCGTACAACGCCTCGAAGGAAGCCATCCGGGCGCTGACCCGCACGGCCGCCCGGGAATGGGGCCGGGACGGCATCATCGTGAACTGCATCGCGCCGGGAGCCGCCTCGAAGCGGGGGCAAGACGCCGCGGCCCGCCGCGGTGAGGAGTATGAGCAATTCATGCGTGAGCATCCCATCGGCCGCCAGGGCGACCCGGAGGACGATATCGGACCGGTGGCGCAGTTCCTCTGCTCGGACGCCTGCCGTTACCTCACCGGCCAGACATTCATGGTGGACGGAGGGTCCTTCCTTTTCGCCTGACCCGCACCCGGCTAGCTGACGCTAGTGTCAGGTCGTGCCAATCCACTACGAGATGGACGACGAGCACATCGTGCTCATCACCATTGATCGGCCCGAGACCAAGAACGCCTGCGACCTGTACCACTTCCGGGATCTGGCCAACGCGTGGCGTCGGTTCCGCGATGACCCGGACGCATGGGTGGCCATCGTCACGGGCGTTGGGCGCAATTTCATGTCCGGGGCCGATCTCAAGACCTACATCCCGCAGATCACCGACCTGCAGAAGCGGATCGCGACGGGCGAGATAGACGAGATCGACGGATGCAAGCTGCGTGACGGCACGGACTCCGTGCTCCGTAGCTTGATCATCTACAAGCCAATCATCGCCGCCATAAACGGCCCGTGCGTAGCCGGCGGGATGGAGATGTTGGGTGGCATCGATATCCGCGTCGCCACCACCAATGCCCGGTTCGGCGTCATGGAACCCAAACGCGGTCTGTTCGCGGGTGGGGGGACGACGGTGCGCTTGCCGCGCCAGCTGGCGTTTCCGGCGGCCATGGAGTTCCTGCTCACGGCCGAAGCGCTGCCGGCCGAGCGGGCCATGGAAGTGGGCTTGCTCAACGAGATCGTCGCTGAGGACGAACTGCTGGATCGGGCCCGCTGGTGGGCTCAACGGATCACCGCCAACGCCCCCGTAGCCGTTCAGGCCACCAAGGAAAGTGTGCTTCGCTGCCTGGCCATCGACATGAAGGCGGCGTACAAGCTGGAATCCGAGATCAGCAGCATGGTGTTCCAAACCGAGGACGCCAAGGAGGGCCCCAAGGCGTTCGCCGAGAAGCGTCCGCCC
>CAXMLU010000680.1:0-5245 GCA_964194255.1 uncultured bacterium | reverse complement strand
GTAGGCAGGTAAGACAGGTAGCGGCGGGCCTGGTCGAGCGCTTCCTCGTCTGACGACACGAGGTTGTCGCCGCACCCGGAGACGGTGGCGTGCATGCGGGCGCCGCCCATTTCCTCCAGCGTCGTCTTCTCCCCGATGACCATCTCGGCCATGCGGGGCGAGCCGAGGTACATGGAGGCGTTGGCCTCGACCATGAACACCACGTCGCAGAAGGCGGGGATGTATGCCCCGCCGGCGGCCGACGGCCCGAACAGGCAGCACACCTGCGGCACCCGCCCGGACAACCGGACCTGGTTGAAGAAGATGCGACCCGCGCCCCGCCGTCCGGGGAACAGGTCCACCTGGTCGGTGATGCGAGCGCCGGCCGAGTCGACCAGCCAGATGACCGGGAACTCGTGGGCCAATGCGTATTCGGTCAGGCGGACGATCTTCTCGACCGTGCGCGCCCCCCAGGATCCGGCCTTGACGGTCGGGTCGTTGGCCATCACGCAGACCGGCCGGCCGTCAACCAGGCCCCGGCCGGTGATCACACCGTCGGCCGGGAGGTCGGCGGCCGCGGCGTTGGCGAGAAGCGCATCCTCGACAAAGCTGCCCTCATCGAGGAGCAAGTCGAGCCGCTTCCGGACGAAGAGCTTCCCTTGGCGGGCGAGCTTTTCGCCCTCCCGATCGAGATTTCCTTGCAAGGCGCGGGCGGATGCCGCGGCCAGTTGGTCTTCGGCCACCGGCCTCAGATCCGCCGCACGGCCAGGATGGCCACGTCGTCGGTGAGGGGCTCCGACGCGAAGTCCCGGGCCGCCTCGATCAGCATCTTGCACAACGTCGTCGTCTCTTGGCCTGGGTCGCGGCGGATGATCCCGGCGATGCGCTCCTCACCGAAGAGCGAGACGCCGGAGCGCGCCTCGGCCAGCCCGTCGGTATAGAGGACCAACAGGTCTCCCTGCTCCAGTGACAGCTCCCGACTGAAGTAGGTGCCGTTTGGATCGAGGGTCAGGAGCGGACCGGTCGAACGCAGCGGCCGGACTTCGCCGTCGTGCCAGAACCAGGCCGGTGGGTGACCGGCCGACGAGAACCGGACGGTGCCGGCCATGGTGTCGAACACCACCGCGCAGAGCGACACGAGTTCCTCGGGCTGCCCGCTGGTGGACAGCACGACATTGAGTTCCTCGATGGCCTGGGCCGGGTCCCGGTACTGGCGGAGGAAGACCCGCAACAGGTACTTCACCTGGAAGGCGGTGATGGACGGCTCGATCCCGTGCCCGGCCACATCGCCGATGACGACCGCCAGGCGATGGGGGGCGGCCGGATACACGTCGTAGAAGTCCCCGGCCATGGCTCCGGTACCAGGCTCGTAGACCTGGCCAATGTCGAAGCCCTCGGTGTGCTGCAGCTGTTCGGGGGCCAGGCGGGCCGCCCACCGCACCGGGGCCAGCTCCTCTTGGGCCAGCACCTCCTCGGCCCGGCGCTCCAGCTTCGAGCGCTCCTCGGCCAGGCGGGCTTCTTCGAAGAAGCGGGGGGAATAGCGCCACGCCATGAGGACGGGCACGACGACGAGCACGGACACCGCCCCGCCCAGCGGCGGAGTGTGGCCGAAGCTGGCCACGGCCAGGCCGGCGGCCACGGCCGCGTACAGGAGCACGGCATGGAGGTCCTTGATGAACCCGGTGCGGGCCAGAGCGGCGGCCTCGTGGGCGTTCGTCTCGGCCTCGATCCGGCGGGCGGCCCGCAGCAGGCGCAATGCCGACCGGAACCACACGACGGCCGCGACCAGACACCCAAGGGCAACGACCACCAACCAGGGGCGTTCCACCATGCTCATTTGACCATAGCTGCCTGACTAGCTACTACGTCGTCGGACCCGAAACTTCAACGGTGTCGGGCCGAAGGCGAAGTGCTCTCGGATGCGCCGCTCGAGGTAGCGCATGTAGGGGGCGGGCAAGGAACGGGTCGTGAACAGCGTGAAGGTCGGGGGGTCCGTCGCGCCCTGGGTGGCGTACAGCACCCGCCCACCGGGAGACGCGTGGTTGGCCTGAGCCTCCTGGATCAGCTTGTTGAGCTCCCGGGTGGGGACGCGCCGGTGGTAGGCCTCGATGGCGGTCTGGAGGGCGGGCAGCAGTTTGTGGACGCCCATGCCGGTAAGGGCGCTGATTTTCAGCATGGGTGCGTAGCCGAGGAAGGCCAGCCGGTCGGCGACCTGGTTGGTCATGTCGGCCCGCCCCTCGGCATCGAGGGTCTCCCACTTGTTGACGACGATGACCACCGGGCTGCCGGCCGCGTCGATGCGCTCGGCCAGGCGCTGGTCCTGATGGGTCACCCCTGCGCTGGCGTCGATCACCAGCAGGGCGGCGTCGGCTTCGTCGATGGCCTTGAGGGCTCGGACCAGGGAGAAGTACTCGGCCCCCTCCGCCTCCCGCACCCGGCGGCGCAGACCGGCCGTGTCCACGAACCGGATGGGGCCGTCCGGCGTCTCCACGACTGTGTCCACCGCGTCGCGGGTGGTGCCTGGCAGGTCGTGGACGATAGAACGCTCGTCGCCGATGAGGCGATTGAAGAGGGTGGACTTGCCGACGTTGGGGCGTCCGGCGATGGCGACGCCAGGCGCTTTGGAGAAAGGGCCGTCGTCGCCGGCGCCGGCGGCGGTCTCCGGATCGTTCTCGGCCGGCAGGAGGGCAACCACCTCGTCGAGAAGGTCACCCGTGCCGCGGCCGTGCAGAGCGGAAACCGAGTGAGGGTCGCCCAGCCCGAGCCGGGTCAGGGCCCAGGCGTCGGACTCGCGGTTCTCACCGTCGACCTTGTTGGCGACCAGCAGAACCGGGGTGGTTGTTCGGCGGAGCATGGTCGCCACCCGGTCGTCTTCTTCGGTGATCCCGACCGTGGCGTCGACGACGAAGAGCACGACGTCCGCTTGGGAGATGGCGCGTTCGGCTTGGCGGCTCACCTGGCGGTCGAGCGTGTCGCCGCTAGCTGACCAGCCACCCGTGTCCACGATCGTGAAGTCGCGACCGTTCCAGTCGGCATCGAGCACCTTGCGGTCCCGGGTGACCCCCGGCTGCTCCTCGACGATGGCGATCCGCTTGCCGACGATGCGGTTGACCAGCGTCGACTTGCCCACGTTGGGACGGCCGACCACGGCGACGGTGGGGCGGGTTCCGCTCACGGCAGCAGCGCCCGGCGAAGGGACAGACCATCCGTCGGGATGATCTCAACAGCGCGAGGCAGGTCGGCGGGAGCCGTGCCGTCCAGGAACACACCGTTGGACAAGCAGGCGTCGGGCAGCAAGTAGCGCTCCCCTTCGGGCTCCGTCGCGAGCGTACGGGCCACGTCGGCCCCGGTCAGCAGGCCGGCCACGGCGGTGTTACCGCCGAAGAACTGGTTTTCGACGCCAATGACTCGAATGTCGGCACGCGGCAGCTTCTCCATAAGGGGGGAAAGTACGGCCGCGCCGTACTCACCGGTCACGATGGCCACCGGCGTGGTGGTGTCCGGTCTGGCCGTTCCGGCGGCTCGGATCGCCCGGTACCCTTCGGGCGGCGCTCCGTCCACTGACTGAAAGAATCCGCTGCGGACTCCGATGGACTCATCGGTCCGACCGAGCAGCGCGGCTTCGAACGCACGGGCCATGCCGACGCCGTTCTCGTGCTGGGCCAAGCCTTCGTATTCCTGGAGCGGTGGGAACTCCCGGCCCGCCAGCAAGTGGTACTCGTCGCCGACGAACACCACCCGCCGGCCGAGCACAGAGAGGAAGACCTCCTGCCATCGGGACACGGTGTCGACCACCGCCTCCGCTTCCGCCCGGGTGTGCGGCCGCATGTTCGGCTCGGTGGTGTAGCGGCTCACGCCGAGCGGCACGACCGCCACGGTGGCCAGCTCCGGGTAGATGTCGAGAACCCCCGCCAGCGTGTCCTCCAGGGCGGCACCGTCGTTGATGCCGGGGCAGACCACCACCTGACCGTGGATCTCGATCCCGTGGTCCAGCAGCGCCCGCAGCCAGCGCAGGCTGGTTGCCCCCCGCCGGTTGCGCAGCATCCGGGATCGGAGATCGGGGTCGGTGGAGTGGATGCTGACCCACAGCGGCGACAGACCCTCGGTGACGACCCGCTCCAGATCGGCCTCGGTGAACCGGGTGAGGGTCGTGAAGTTGCCGTACAGGAACGACAACCGGTAGTCGTCGTCCTTCACGTACAGACTGGGTCGGAGGCCCTTCGGTAGCTGGTAGATGAAACAGAACTCACAGTGGTTGTCGCAGGTCCTGACCTGATCGAACAGGGCGGAAGACACTTCGACGCCCAGAGGTTCCCCCACCCCTTTCCCCACCACCAAGGACAGAGCCAGGCCGCCCCGCGTCACGTCGACGTCGAGGTCGGCCTCGTCGGCGAGCAGTCGGTATTGGATGACATCACGGGGGACCTGCCCACCCATCGAAACGATCTCATCCCCGGGGAGCAAGCCAGCCCGGGCGGCCGCCGACCCGGGGGTGACGGCCACTACCCGAGGCAGCGGCATACCCCCAGGATACGGGTAGCCTCGATGTGTGACCGACACGAGCGTCGATCTGGTGCTCCTGGCCGCTCCCCGGGGGTTCTGCGCGGGCGTGGAGATGGCCATCAAAGCGCTGTCCTGGATGGTGCGCGTCTTCGAGCCGCCCGTGTACTGCTACCACGAGATCGTCCACAATCAGCTCATCGTCGATCGCTTTCGCCGCCTCGGCGTGATCTTCGTGGAGTCCGTGGACGAGGTGCCCCCCGGGGCGCCGGTGATGCTCTCCGCGCACGGCTCGGCACCCGACGTGGTCGAAGCCGCCCGAGCCCGGGGCGGGGCGGTGGTTAACGCCGTCTGCCCACTCGTGACCAAAGTCCATCACGAGGTCAAGGTCCGGGCCGGGAAGGGCTACACCATCGTCTACGTCGGTCACAAGGGCCATGACGAGGCGGTAGGGACGATGGCGGTGGCCCCGGAGTCCGTCCGCCTGGTCGAGACCGAGGCCGACGTGGCCGCCCTCGAGCAGCCCGATGGGCCCGTCGCGTTCCTGGCCCAGACCACCCTCAGCCTCGACGAATGGCACGGCGTGCTCGACGCCGCCCAACGCCGCTTTCCCGAGATGTGGGTTCCCGGTCGCAGCGATCTGTGTTTCGCCACCACCAACCGGCAGTCGGCACTGAAGGCCATCGCCACCCGGGCGGACGCGATGGTGGTCATCGGCTCCGCCCCCTCCCCGAACACCCTCGCCCCCGTCTCTTATACACATCTC
>CAXMLU010000679.1:0-2028 GCA_964194255.1 uncultured bacterium | reverse complement strand
CCCGCCGGCGCGGCGGGCTCGGCTCGACGCCTCCAGCTGGCGGGTGACCCGCTCGGGGACGCGGGAGTCCACGGTGAGGACGTTCCAGTTGATGGCGCGCTGCGCCTGAACCGACATGGCCACGAGCAGATCGATCTCGTCATCGCTGAAGGTGTTGAGACACCCTTCGACGATCCCCTCCAGCGTGGTCCCCTCGTGCTCGCCCACCGCCCCGCACAACGCCAGCAGCTCCTCATGGGTGGACCAGCGCGACGCCACCGGCTGGCCGTCGCCGTCGGAGTGCGTGGCCGAGAGCGTGGTCGAGAACCCCAGTCCTCCGGCGGTGATGCTGTCGTGCAGGACCTGAACCATCGACGCCAGCTGAGGGGCCGAAGATTCGTTCCCGGTGGCGTCCGCGCCCATCACGTACCGGCGCAACGCGCAGTGGCCCACGAGGAAGCCGGCGTTGACGCCGATGCCGCCTTCCAGCGCGGCCAGGTACTCGCCGAAGCTCTCCCAGCGCCAGTCGACACCGTTCTCGAGAGCGGCCAGCGGCATCCCCTCAACCTTGGCCATCAAGCGGCGGGTGTAATCGGCATCCTCGGCGCGCAGCGGGGCGAGCGTGAACCCGCAGTTGCCCCCGATGACGGTCGTCACCCCGTGCACGTTCGACGGCGTGGCGCACGGATCCCAGAACAGCTGCGCGTCATAGTGCGTGTGCGGGTCGATGAAGCCGGGCGCCACCACCAGACCGGCGCCATCGAGGGTGGTGCGGGCCGATTCGTCGACGTCGCCCACCGCGACGATGCGTCCGGCGCGGACCCCCACGTCGCCCGGGAAGGCCGGTGACCCTGTCCCGTCCACGACCGTCGCGCCCTTTACCAAATAATCGAGCACAATCTGACGCTATATCAGATGACGGTGGCGAGACGGTCGAGCACGCGGAGAACGTCATCGCGTGGCGCCGACGGCAGCCCGAATACGACCTCGGTGACGCCGACGGCGGCAAAGTGCTCGAGCTTGCCCGGGTCGGGGATCGATCCGAAGGCCACGATCTGGAGCGAGCTCGGGTCGCGCCCGGCGCCGGCCATGGCTCGCTGAAGGTCGGGAATGGCGGCGGTCAGGCCGGCTCCCCCGATCGGGATCCAGCCGTCGCCGTACTCGACAACGTGGGCGAAGAGCTTGGGGCCGGCGGCGCCGCCGAGCAGGATGGGCGGCCACGGGCGTTGCACGGGCTTGGGCCACGACCAGCTGGGCCCGAACGTCACATGCTTCCCGCGGAACTCCGCCTCGTCCTCGACCCACAGGCGCTGCATGGCCAGGACGTGTTCCCTGGCCACGTCGCGGCGCTCTCGGTAGACGACACCGTGGTCCTCCAGTTCGTCCTCGTTCCACCCGAAGCCGACCCCGAAGTTGAACCGGCCGCCGGAGACCAGGTCGAGGCTGGCCACTGCTTTGGCCGTCACCAGCGGATCGCGCTGGGCGACCAGGCACACGCCGGTTCCCACCCGGAGGCGCTCGGTCACCATCGCCGCCGCCGTCAAGGCGACCAGCGGATCGAGGCATCGCCGGTAGTGGTCGGGAAGCTCGTCATCGCCGGTCGGGGGCGGGGTGCGGCGGCTGACCGGGATGTGAGTGTGCTCCGGCACCCAGAGCGAATCGAAGCGGCGCGCTTCGGCTTCTCGGGCCAGATCGACGATCGCGATCGACCGGTCGGTCGGAAAGATCGTGATTCCGTAGCGCACGGCGGCCTCAGACGCCCAGGTAGGCGTCGTGCAGCGCAGCGCGCAACTCGTCGGGCCGGCCCATCAGGGTGATCCGACCGTGGAGCATCACCGCGGCCAGGTCGGCGACGCCGAGAACGGTCTGGGCGAACTGCTCGACGATGAGGATGGAGACACCTTCCTTCGCCACCTTGGCCACCAGCTCATAGAGCTCCTCGACGATGATCGGCGCCAGACCCATGGAGAGCTCGTCCAGGAGCAGCAGCGCCGGCCGGGTGGCGAGGGCCCGGGCCATCGAGAGCATCTGCTGTTCGCCGCCCGACAG
>CAXMLU010000678.1:0-1752 GCA_964194255.1 uncultured bacterium | reverse complement strand
CATCTGGTGCTGGCCGACGCCCGAAACGACGATGGTGTCCTCGGGGACCGAATCGCGCAGACATTCGAGCACGAACTGCGGCTTGAGGGCTTCGCCGTCCTCGGCCGCGTCGTAGGTGAGCGGGAACGTCTCCTGCCAACCCGACAGCTGACTCTTCCACGC
The DNA here is from genome assembly GCA_964194255.1 of uncultured bacterium. Lineage (GTDB taxonomy): Bacteria > Actinomycetota > Acidimicrobiia > Acidimicrobiales > CAXMLU01 > CAXMLU01. Next base: position 1,590 of record CAXMLU010000678.1, on the reverse strand, counting down.
CGAGCGGTCGGCCTGCTCGACATCGCTCGCCCGGATGGCCTGACAGATCTGCTCGATCACCACCCGGCAGTCGCCCACGATCGGGACGTCCGGGCGGCGCACCTTGCCCAGCTCGGCGGGGTCGATGTCCACGTGGATGATCTTGGCGTCGGGGGCGAACGAACCCACCTTGCCGGTGACCCGGTCGTCGAACCGGCTCCCCAAGGCGACCAGCAGGTCCGCCTTCTGCATCGCGGTCACGGCCGTGTAGTTGCCGTGCATGCCCGGCATCCCCAGACAGAGCGGGTGATCATCGGGGAAGGCCCCTCGGGCCATGAGAGTGGTGACCACCGAGATGCCGGTCAGTTCGGCCAGATCGCGCAGCGCCTCTGCGGCTCTTGCTTTCAAGATCCCGCCGCCGGCATAGATCACCGGCCGACGGGATTCGGCGATGTAGCGGGCCGCTTCTTTGATCATCCGGCCATGGCCTTTGGTGTTCGGCTTGTAGCCCGGCAGGCCGGCCTCGATCTCCTGATCCGACGGCCAGTACCACTCCATCGCCGAGCGCGGGTTTCGCGCGTCGACGATGTCCTTGGGGATGTCGAGCAGTACGGGGCCGGGCCGGCCGGTGGTGGCGATATGGAACGCCTCTCTCACCGCCCGCGGAATGTCGGCCGCCTCGGTCACCAGCTCGTTGTGCTTCGTCACCGAGCGGGTGATGCCGATGGTGTCGCACTCCTGGAAGGCATCGGTCCCGATGGACATGGTCGGGACCTGGCCCGTAATCACGACGATGGGGATCGAGTCCATGTACGCGTCGCAGAGCGGCGTCACGATGTTCGTCGCCGCCGGCCCGCTCGTCACCATGGCCACACCGGGACGCCCGGTCACGTGGGCGTACCCCTCCGCCATGTGGCCGGCGCCCTGCTCATGACGAACCAGGATGTGCCGGATGGGGCTGTCGATGAGCGGGTCGTACACCGGCAGGATGCACCCGCCGGGCAGGCCGAAGATGGCTTCGACGCCTTCCATCTCCAGGCTTTTGATGAGGGCCTGCGCTCCGGTCATCTTCATGCTTCAGGTGCTCCCAGGAATTGAAACGACCTCCCGTCTGGGAGGTCGGAGAAGCGCACGCGGGGTATCGGGCGTGCGCTAAGTGAGTACGACGATGGTGAGAGGTGTGGACACGGCGCTGTGCAGTTTGGCAGGGATGGGTCAGGTCCGCAACCGGGCACCCAGTCGTTGCCGGGCCGGCTCCAGGTGTTTGCGCACCGTGGACGGCTTGATCCCGAGCGCCTGGCCCGCCTCCGCCGGAGTCAGGCCAAGCACGAAACAGCACACCGCGCACGCCCGCTGGCGGGGCGGCAACGCGGCCAGAACGTCTCCGATGGTGCGGGCCAGGATGACCTCGTCCTCGGGCCGGTCACGACTGGCCGGAGCGGTTGGATCGCCAGCCGCGCCCGCCGGATCGTCCCGGCGGCGGGAGAACGTCTTGGCGAGCAGCCGGAAGCCCACCCGGTAGACCTAGCCGGCCACGTGCGGCCCGCCGCGCAGTCGGCGCCAGCGACCGAGGACGCGGGCGAAGGCCTCCTGGGCCAGGTCCTCGGCCTG
>CAXMLU010000677.1:0-6873 GCA_964194255.1 uncultured bacterium | reverse complement strand
GACCAGGGGATGATGTTCGGCTACGCGTGCGACGAGACCGACGATCTCATGCCTCTGCCCATCTGGCTGGCCCATCGCCTCTCGCAACGCCTGGCCCAGGTCCGCAAAGCGGGCGTGCTCCCGTATCTCCGCCCCGACGGCAAGACCCAGGTCACCTTCGAATATGAAGACGGCCGGCCGGTGGCGCTAAAGACGGTCCTGATCTCCACCCAGCATGGACCGGACATCGATCTGGAGACGCTCCTCAAGCCCGATCTTCGTGACCATGTCATCGCTCCACTGGTCCCAGCCGAGTTCGTCAACGACAAGTACACCGTCCTCGCCAACCCGACCGGGCGTTTCGAGCTGGGCGGACCGCACGCGGACACCGGCCTCACCGGTCGCAAGATCATCGTCGACACCTACGGCGGTACCGCCCGACATGGCGGCGGCGCCTTCTCCGGTAAAGATCCCTCGAAGGTCGACCGTTCGGCTGCCTATGCCGCCCGCTGGGTCGCCAAGCACGTCGTCGCGTCCGGAGCGGCCAAGCGCTGCGAGATGCAGGTGGCGTATGCCATCGGCATCGCCCATCCTGTCTCCGTGATGGTGGACACCTTCGGCACCGAGACAGTCGATCCGGCCAAGATCACCGACGCCGTCACCACGGTGTTCGATCTTCGCCCAGCGGCCATCATCCGCGACCTCGACCTGCGCCGGCCCATCTACCAGCGGACGGCGGCCTACGGACATTTCGGCCGGCCGGAGAAGGAGTTCACCTGGGAGCACACCACCCGGCTGGACGCCTTCAAGCAGGAGCTGGGACTGTAGAGAGCGGCGAAAGGGTCGTCCGGGTCCTCCCCGACCTTCCCGCTGTCGACCGGGAATTCGACTACCGGGTACCGCCCCAGATGTCCGGCCGGGTGTCGGTCGGCACGCGGGTACGGATTCGTCTGCACGGCCGTCGGGTGGCGGGCTGGGTCGTAGCCGAGGGCGGCACCGCGCCGGAGGGGGTTGCCATCCAGCCGCTCCTCCGCGTATCCGGGCCCGGGCCGGCGCCGGAGGTCATCGCGCTGGCCCGCTGGGCGGCATGGCGGTGGGCCGGATCGGTCGTGTCGCTGCTGCGCAGCGCGTCGCCCACTAGCGCGTTGGTCGAGCCCGGGCCGTCCGTGGCGGATCCGGGTCCGCCCGGCGTGGTGATTGGCGGCCCTGAGGTGGAGCTGGCCACCGAAGGCCTCGACATGGGCCGGGCGGTGGTGCGGGTGCCCCCGGCGGTAGATGCCTTCGGGGTGGTGGCAGCCGCGGCGGCGCGAGGCCGGGTGCTCGTCATCGCCCCGACCACCGTCGACGCGGTAGGGGTGGCCGCCCGCCTGCGCCGCTCCGGGCGGTCGGTGGCGTTGCTGCCCACCGATTGGGGATTGGCCGCGGCCGGGGGAGTCGACGTCGTCGGGACGCGCACCGCCGCCTGGGGACCGGCACGCGGCCTCACCTCGGTGGTGGTGCTCGATGCCCACGACGAGTCGCTCCAGCAGGAGCAAGCCCCCACGTGGAATGCCTGGCAGGTGGCCGCCGAGCGGGCCGGACAGGCCGGTGTGGCCTGCCTCCTCGTGTCGCCGTGTCCTTCCCTCGAGATGCTGGCGTGGGGCCGCCTCCTGAGACCACCGCGGCAGGTGGAGCGCACGGGTTGGGCACCGCTGGAGGTCGTCGATCTCCGCGGCGTCGACCCTCGGCTGGGACGGTACCCGTCGCGGCTGGTCAGCCTGGTGCGCTCGGATGCGCGGGTGGCGGTCATCCTCAACCGGAAGGGGCGGGCCCGGCTCCTGGCCTGCGCGATGTGCGGGGAACTGGCGCAGTGCGAAGTCTGCGGGGCGGCCGTTGAGGCGGACGGGGAGGAGCTGCGCTGCCGCCGATGCGGGACGGCGCGTCCGATGATCTGCGCGGCGTGCGGATCGCAGCGCATGAAGGTGTTGCGTCCCGGTGTGTCACGGGTCGGAGAGGAGCTCGCCGCGTTGGCCGGCGAACCCGTCGGTTCCCTGACCGCGGAGTCCGACGAGGTGCCCGCCACCCGACTGGTCGTGGGCACCGAGGCCGCCCTGTACCGGCTGGACGCCGTCGACGCGGTGGTCTTTCTCGAGTTCGACCACGAGTTGCTCGCCCCCCGCTACCGGGCCGCCGAGGAGGCACTCGCCCTTCTGGCGCGCGCCTCGCGACTGGTGGGTGGCCGGGGCCGCGGCGGCCACGTCCTGGCGCACACCCGGGTGCCCGACCACGAGGTCTTTGCCGCGGCGGTGGCCGGAGACCCGGATCTGGTCGTAACCGTGGAGCGGGCTCGTCGCCGGGAGTTGGCCATGCCCCCCGAGCGGGCAGTGGCGCTGGTGTCTGGACCAGCGGCCGGCGCCTATGTCGACGGTCTGAAAACCATCCGGGGGCTGGAGGTCCTCGGCCCCGATGGTGACCGCTGGCTCGTGCGGGCCGCTGACCACGCCGTGCTCTGCGACGGCCTGGCGGCCGTGCCCCGGCCGCCCGGCCGGTTGCGGGTGGCGGTCGACCCCCTCCGCGCGTGACCCTCGCCGCCAGGATCGCGGTCCCTCGCGGCCGGTCGATTGCTAGTGTGACGCTCGTCACCGACTGATAATGGTGTCATCGAGCAACCCGGTGCCCGCAAGCGGGCTCATGTAGGGGGGAAACTTTGCACTCACGACACTCGTCCAGTCGGGCTCACCTAATTCGGCTCTCTGCTCTGTGTGCGGTAGCTGCATTGGTGGGCGCGGCCTGCGGTGGCAGCAGCAAAACCAAGACGACGGCGACGACGGCCGCTTCCCCAAGCGCGACCTCGGCCACGACCGCGGCCTCGGCAGACAAGCCCGTCATCGGTGGCACGCTCAAGTTTGGCCTCGAATCCGACGTGGCCACGCTCGATCCCACTAAGGCCTTGGCCCAGCCGGCGGACAAGGTCATCGCCAACGGCGTGTACGACCCCCTCATGACGTTCGATGACAGCGGTAAGGTCGTGCCGAACCTGGCGACCAATTTGACCTCCAGCTCCGACCTGAAGACCTGGACGCTGACGCTTCCCACCGGCATCAAGTTCCAGGACGGGACGGACTTCAGCTCCGCATCGGTGGTCGCCCACTTCAAGCGGGCCAAGGATCCGGCCACCAATTGCACGTGCAAGCCGGACGTCGACCCCATCACGTCGTACACCGCCCCGGATGCCACGACAGTCGTCTTCCAACTCGATGGTGCGCAGGTGGCGTTTGCCGCCCTCCTGGCTGGGACGCTGGGTTATATCGAGTCACCGGCGGCAGTGGCCGCCGAGGGAGTCGATTATGCGAAGAAGCCGGTAGGGACCGGGGCCTTCAAGCTCACCGAGTTTCAGTCGGGCGATCACTTCACGCTGGTCAAGAACCCTACCTACTGGAAGAAGGACAAGGACGGCACCCAGCTGCCCTACCTCGCGAGCATCATCTTCAAGCCCGTTCCGGACACGAAGGTACGCCTGCAGGCGCTCCAGAACGGCGACATCGACATGATGCAGACCGCCGACTCGGCCACGGTGAAGTCTGCGGTTGACGCCGGGCTGCAGGTACAGAAGGTGTCGGGCTCGAGCTCGACCATCATCCTGCTGAACAACAAGGTGGTCCCGTTCGACGACGTCCGAATCCGCCAGGCGGCGTCGGCGGCGATCGACAAGCAGGTCCTCAACACCGTTGTCTACAAGGGCGTTCGCCAGGTGTCGGCCTCTGCCTTCGCCACGTCTTCTCCGTACTACAAGAAGACGGGAGACCCGGCCTTCGACCTGGCCAAGGCCAAGTCACTGGTGACGGCATACGGCAAGCCGGTGGTGGTCACCCTCGAGTGCATCCCGACGCCTGAGGCCCAGCAGGATCTGGCCATCGTGAAACAGCAATGGGAAGCGGCCGGGTTCCAGGTGACCCTCAAGACGACGGAGCAGGGCGCCTACGTGAACGAGATCTTCGGTCACAAGCCGTATCAGGCCGCCTGCTTCCGCTCCAACCAGTTCCCGGATCCCGATCAGCTCTATACCAGTCTGCACTCGGGGAGCAGCCTCAACCTGATCAACTACAACAGCCCCAAGTCCGACAAGGATCTAGAGACGGGACGAACCAGCGCCGATTTCGCCGCCCGCAAGGCTGCCTACGACGACTTGCAAGACCAGTTGGCCAACGACGTCCCCGCCATCTCCCTTCTGTACGACCTTTACGGCAACATCGCCACGAAAAAGGTGCACGGTATCCCGACGCCGGAGGCCGACTCGTTGGGAGCCATCTCCCCCAACACCCTCTGGGTGAAGTAGCGCCAACCAAGAAGTCAGGAGCAACCACCATGATTGACGGCCGGCCGGTTCCCGCAGGGGTTCCGGTCGGCCGTACGTCAACGTCGCGTCCGTAGGAGGCTGGCAATGTTTCTGTTGCGCAGGTTGGTCCGGCTGATTCTCGTACTTATCGCCGTCTCCTTCCTGACGTTCTCGCTGACGGCGCTGCTCCCCGGCGATCCGGTCGTCTCGATCCTGCCGCCGGACTCCACCCCGGCTCAGAAGGCTGCCTTCCGGCACGATCACCACCTCGATCGGCCCTTCGTCAACCAATACGCCTTCTGGGTGGGCCGAGTCGTTCAAGGTGATCTAGGCCGCCAATACGGCGGGATCAACGAGAAGGTCAGCGACATCTTGAAGCAGCGTCTGCCGGTGACGCTGGAGTTGCTGCTGGTGGCTCAACTTCTCGCCCTGGGCGTGGCCATACCCGTCGCCTTGCTCAGTTCCTACAAGGCGGATACCTCCGTGGATAAGGCCATATCGGCGGGCGCCTTCGGGTTCTTGTCTATCCCCGATTTCGCCTTGGCCACCGTGTTGACGTTCATCTTCGCCACCGAGTTCAAGTTGTTACCCGTCGCTACCTTCGTTCATCTCTCCGACTCGATCACGGGCAACCTGCGTTCGATCATCCTGCCTGCCAGTGCCATCGCCATCGGTCTGGGCGCGGTCTATGTGCGCCTCCTTCGGGCCGACATGATCCAGACGCTGCAAGAGGACTTCATCCTCATGGCCCGGTCCCAGGGTATTCCGCCCCGACGAATCCTGCTTCGCCACGCCCTCCGGCCGTCGTCGTTCTCCCTGCTCACGATCATCGGCATCAACACCGGCGCACTCATCGGAGGGAGCGTGATCGTCGAGTACTACTTCGCCCTTCCGGGATTGGGTAACCGGCTATTCGCCGCGCTCGGCCAACGCGAGCTGCTCATCGTCCAGGGCCTGGTGTTGATCATCGCTGCCGGCTACGTGATCGTGAACTTCATGGTTGACATGCTTTACTCGGTCATCGATCCAAGGATCCGACATGCTTGAGCAACCGCAAATCGCTGAGATCGAACTGGCGCTGGCCGATGTCGAGGCCGTCAGCGAGGCGGCGGTCGGTCAACGAGTGATCAGACGCCGGCTGGGCCTGGCTTTCTGGATTCCCTTTCTTTGGCTGATGCTGATTTTGGTGATCGCCCTGTTCGCAGGGATCCTGCCCTTCCAGGATCCGACGCGAATCCCGACCAGCGGTCCACTTCGGATCAACGCCATGCCCTTCGCGCCCGGCCATCTGCTCGGTACGGACGATCTGGGCCGTGACGTGCTGTCCCGCTTGGCGTTCGGGGCTCGGGTGTCGCTCACCGTCGGGATCGTCGCCGTCGGCATCGGTATGGCCATCGGTGGACTCCTCGGTCTGTTGGCCGGCTTCTACCGGGGCCGGGTGGAAACGGTTGTCATGTTCTTCGTCGACACTCTCCTGGCCTTCCCAGCCCTCATCCTGGTGATTGCCATCACCGTGTTCCTCGGCCAGAGCCTGCGAAACGTCACCATCGCGGTGGCCGTCGTGTCCATCCCTGCGTTCGCGCGAGTCACCAGAGCGGCCACCCTGACCTTCTCCCAGCGCGAGTTCGTCACCGCGGCGCGGGGGATGGGTGCCACCAACCGGCGCATCGTGCTGCGCGAGGTCCTCCCGAACGTGCTTCTGCCCGTGGCCAGTTTCGCCCTGGTGGTGGTGGCCGTGGCCATCGTGGCCGAAGGCGGGCTGGCCTTCTTGGGCCAGAGCGTTCCCTCGCCCAAGCCCAGCTGGGGAAGCATGATCGCCGAGGGCAAGGGCGTCTTGCAGGATGGCACCGCCCCGCAGGACGCTCTCATCCCCACCATCGTCATGTTCATCACGGTGCTGTCGGTCAACCTGGTCGGCGACCGTCTGCGCAAGGTGCTCAACGTCCGCGAGGCGGCGATCTAGTGGCACCCGCCGATAGCCGTCTCGGTCGTCACGCGGCTCCCCCGTACTCCGGTCCGCTGCTCGAGGTCAAGGATCTGGCCATCCACTTCAAGACTCCCCGAGGGGTGCTGCGAGCCGTGGACGGCGTCTCCGTGTCACTGCCCAAGGGAAAGATGCTGGGCATCGTCGGCGAATCCGGGTCGGGCAAGTCGGTGTTCGTGCGTTCCCTCACCGGCCTGATCCCCAAGGGGGCCATCGCGCATTCGTCCGGAGAGGTCATCTTCGAAGGAAGGGACCTCCGGAAAATGTCGGAGAAGGACATGCGGGACGACATCCGGGGCCGAGCGGTGGCCATGATCTTCCAGGACCCGATGACGGCGTTGAACCCAGTCATGAAGATCGGCCGCCAGATCACCGAGTCGCTCCGAGTGCATTACGACATGACCCGGCGAGGGGCCAGGGCGGCGGCGCTCGACCTCCTCGACCAGGTAGGCATACCGTCTCCCGGGCGGCGCTTCGACGAGTATCCCAACCAACTGTCGGGAGGCATGCGCCAGCGAGTGGTCATCGCCATTGCCTTGTCGTGCGAGCCCCGATTGCTCATCGCCGACGAGCCCACGACCGCCCTCGACGTGAC
>CAXMLU010000676.1:0-1582 GCA_964194255.1 uncultured bacterium | reverse complement strand
GTGGGATTTGAACCCACGGTGGGTTGCCCCACACACGATTTCCAATCGTGCCGATTCGGCCGCTCTCGCACCCCTCCTCGGTACTCGGGTGCTGAGGCTATCCTCTCAACGGGCCCGTCGTTCCGTGCGGCGGCTGGGTCCTGCGCAACGGTGTGCCGTGAACCGAGTCAGGGCCGAGAGGCAGCAGCTCTCAGCGGGCCACGCCGTGTGCCGCAGATCGCCTGGCCGCCGCACCGAGTGTCGGGCCGCAACGCGTAGGCTCCGTCCTGTGGCAGACGAAGCCGAGCCCTACCAGTCGCTGTACCGCCGGTTCCGTCCCCAGACCTTCGCCGAGGTACGGGGCCAGGATCACGTGACCTTGGCGCTCTCCCACGCCGTGCGAGACGGACGGGTCGCCCACGCCTACCTGTTCAGCGGACCGAGGGGCACCGGCAAGACGTCAACGGCGCGCATTCTGGCGATGGCGTTGAACTGCCTCAACCCCCGGGATGGCGAACCGTGCGGCGAGTGCGAGTCGTGCCAGCGGGTGCGTAACGGGACATCGCTCGATGTCCACGAGCTCGATGCGGCGTCGAACAACGGCGTGGAGGCCATGCGAGACCTCGTGGCTCGATCGGCGCTGGGCACCCCCGGTCGCTGGAAGGTGTACATCGTGGACGAGGTCCATATGCTCTCGGCCGCGGCGTCCAACGCGCTGTTGAAGACCCTGGAGGATCCGCCCGGCCACGTCGTCTTCGTCCTGGCGACGACCGACCCTCAGAAGATGCTCGAGACCGTACGCAGTCGGACTCAGCACTATGAGTTTCATCTGCTGTCCCCGGCGGTGCTGGTCGACCTGCTGGAGGAGGTCAGCAAGGCGGCGGGTCTGACCGTTGATCACGAGGCCATCAGCCAGGTAGTGCGACGCGGCAAGGGCTCGGCGCGCGATGCGCTTTCCGGTCTTGATCAGGTGGTGGCGGCCGGAACTGTCGAGGACGATACGGCCGTCATCGATGAGCTGGCCGAGGCGCTCTGCGAGCGGGATGCCGGCCGGGCCCTCGTGGCGGTGGCCGACGGTGTCGCCGCCGGCCGCGACCCTCGCCAGCTCGGTGTGGACCTCCTTGACTACCTGCGCAGCGGCTTTCTGGCGAGCGTGGCGCCGTCCGTGGCGGACGGTCCCTTGGACAGAGTCGCCGAGCAGGCCCGCCGGCTCGGTCTCCCGGCACTGGTGCGGGCCATGGAGGTGATCGGCGAGGCGCTGGCTCAGATGCGCGACGCCCTCGATACCCGCATCACTCTCGAAGTGGCCATCGTGCGCCTGGCCCGCCCCGAAGCCGATCACTCGCCGGCGGCCCTCCTCGAACGCATCGACCGGCTCGAGCGATCCTTGGCACAACAGAGCCAGCCGACCCCGGCGGCGGCACCACAGTCGGCTCGTCCGCCCGAGCCGCCTGCACCCCGGCCCGGTCTGGACGCGGGTTCCCGCCCGACCATCGGTGCCCTCCGTCAGCGCCCGTCTGCGACGCCACCGGTCGCCCCGCCGGATCCGGTGCCGGTGCAGGCGCAGGCGCCCGCCGACCCCCCCCCCGCCGACCCCCCGCCC
>CAXMLU010000675.1:0-2877 GCA_964194255.1 uncultured bacterium | reverse complement strand
GAGCCGATGGCACCGGCCAAGTACGCGTCGTGCGGACACCGGGCTGGGTGAATGCCCTCCGCTCGGCCGCTCCCGGGCTCGACGTCGAAGAGGTCGACGTGGCCGGACCGCCGACCTCGACTGCTGTCCGCGCCGCCGGTTGGGCGGAAGGAGCCATTCTGCTCGCCGGTGCCGCGGGTAAGCGCGCCGTGACCGTGGAGCGGGATGGAGCCCGGGCCACGGCGAGGGTGGACCACGGCGCCATCTGCGTCCGAGTCGCGTGCGGGCCACCTCTCGACGAGGTGGTGCTGCGCTCCTATTGCATCGGGGCCGCCCACATGGCTCTGGGATGGGTCACGGCCGAGGGCATCGCGATCGGCGCCGATGGGGTGCCCGAGGACCTGACCCTTCGTTCCTTCGGCATCCTTCGCGCTCGCGACATGCCGACCGTTGAGGTGGAGATCGAGCCCAGCCCCGGACCGCCGGTCAGGGGCTCGGACGCGGTGTTCGCCGCTGTCGCTGCAGCAATCTGGATCGACCAGGGCCTTGCCTCCGAATGGCCCACAAAGAGAGGGAGATGAAATGAGTGTGCCTCGACCAGTCGGTCCCTACACCCCCGTGGTCCGTGCCGGTGACTGGCTCATCGTGTCGGGCCAGGTTGGCCTGGCTGACGGTCGTCTGGTGGAGGGTGGTCTGGAAGCGGAGCTGGCCCAGGCGATGGACAACCTGCGCGTTCTCCTCGAATCTGCCGGCGCTAGTCTGGACCGGGTGGTGAAGACGACCGTGTTCCTCACGGACATCGCCGACTACGCGGCCATGAACGAAACCTACGTGGCAGCCTTCGGCGACCACCGGCCCGCCCGCTCCGCAGTGGCGGTGAAGGCCCTCCCGCTGGGTGCGGCCGTCGAAGTGGAGGCGTGGGCGTTTGTTGGGCAATGATGACGGTGTGCTCGGTGCCTTTATCCTCGCCGCCGTGATCGTGATCGTCCTGCCTGTCTCCTACATGCTGAGCGGCACCGTCTTTGCCGCTCTCCTGGGCTGGGCCATGAAGGAGCACGCCGAGGCGACCCACGAAGGCAGCGAGCTCATCGCCACGAACTACTGACCCCCGTCGCCGACGAGACGAACTATTAGGCATTCCGCCTATTCTCGGCCACAAGACACGCCGATCATCCCTGTACATGCGAGATCGACGCCCGCGGGGCGGATCGACCTTGGACGTCGTTGCGTCGGGAGCGCTGCATCGGAGCCGACGCGTCCCTGCCGCCAAGAATGAGTCTTTTGTCCGGACGGGCAGCAGCATCGGTTCCGTCATGCCTTTGATGATGCACCGATCGGCATGAGTCTGGTCGTATCACTGGCCATCGACGACTTCGGTCCGGGCTACTCCTCGCTTTCGTACCTGAAGCGCTTCCCCCTGGACTACCTGAAGATCGACCGGTCGTTCGTAGAGGGGTTAGGCACTGATCCTGACGACACGGCCATCGTGCGAGCCCTCATCGGGCTCGGCCGAGCCCTGAGTCTCGTCACCGTGGCCGAAGGCGTCGAGACCCGCAGGGCAGTTGGCCGCCCTGCGTGTCCTCGGCTGCGACCTGGCCCAGGGGTTCTGGTTCTCACCGGCTCTCACCGACAACAGCCTGGTTGCCCTTCTGCAAGAGAACCGGACCTGGTAGCAGCGTTCATTCCCGGCCGGGCACCCCAATGGCGGTTCGATCGTCCCACCCCGTCGGCGGGGTTAGAGACTCCAGCGGGGCTGACCGAAGCGATAGCCCACGGATCGCACGGTCTGGATCAGATTCACGTGCTCATCGCCCAGCTTGGCCCGGAGGCGGCGGACGTGGACATCGACGGTGCGGGCCCCCCCGAAGTACTCGTAGCCCCAGACCCGCGACAGCAGCAACTCGCGGGTGAAGACTTTGCCCGGGTGGGTGGCCAGGAACTTCAACAGTTCATACTCCATGTAGGTGAGGTCCAGTGGCTTGCCGCCCACGACCGCCTGGTAGGTCTCCAGGTTGAGGACCAATGGCCCGTATTCGATCAGCTCGGGCCTCGTGCCGCGACCGGTCCGCCAGAAGATGTGCTTCAGACGGGCTTCCAGCTCACGTGGCTGGAACGGGGTGAGGCAGAAGTCGTCGAAGAGGTCTTCACGGAGATCGAGGTCTGCCAGCTGGTCGCCTCCGACCAGCAGCAACAGCGGCTCAAGCGGGACGTCGCGCTTCCGCAGCGCTCGGCACAAGGCGAATGCACCATCCGGATCCTCGTCTGCGCACACCAGAACGCCCGCCCAGCCGTCTTCCGGCTCCATGCGATCGGCCATCGTCGCGGAGGCGGCCGCCTTCCATGGGTAGCCGGCCAGGTCGAGCGTCTGGGCCAACACCGGCGGAGCCGGGTCAGGGAACAGCAACAGAGGCTCCATTACAGCGTGCCGAGGTACCGGTCCAGCTCGAACGGGGTCACCTGAGTCTTGTAGTCCCCCCACTCGGCCCGCTTGTTGCGGATGAACCATTCGAAGACGTGTTCGCCGAGCGTCTCTGCCACCAGCTCGGAACGTTCCATCTCGTCGACGGCTTCGGCCAGCGATCCGGGCAGGGAGAGGATGCCTTCGGCCATGCGTTCCTCGGCGGTCAGCTGGTACAGGTTGGCCGACGCCTCCGGGGCCAGCTCGTATCCCTCTTCAATTCCCTTCAGGCCGGCGGCCAGCACGACGGCGAAGGCCAGGTACGGGTTGGTCGCGGGGTCCGGAGAGCGGTACTCGATCCGTGTCGATTCCTTCTTGCCTCGCTTGGCGTGGGGGACGCGGATCAGGGCTGAGCGATTGTTCCTCGCCCACGACACGAAGACCGGTGCCTCGTAGCCGATGACCAGACGCTTGTAGGAGTTGACCCACTGGTTGGTGAC
>CAXMLU010000674.1:0-3423 GCA_964194255.1 uncultured bacterium | reverse complement strand
CCCTTGGTGCCCTCGTCGTGGCGACCGGGTTCCTTGCCCTCCTCCTTGATGACATCCTCGCCGTGGCGGCTGCTGCTTTCGCCGACACCCTCCGGCGCCATGCCGGCGCCCTCACGAGGTTCGGCGCTCGACTCGGGCTGGACGGTGTCCTGCGGAGGCTCTTCTCCGCTCAGCATGCGCTCCGGGCCTTCGGCTCTCTCGTTGCGGCCACGGTTTCGGCCCTCATAGGGTGGAACGGCACTGTCGCCCGTGTCGATCTCGCCGCCCGGGTTCGGGTTGGTACCTTCCCGGTAGTCGTTGCCTATGCGGTCGCCCTTGGGGGGATTTGACTCAGGCATTGAGGCCTCCAGACTTGGGGAACCGACGGTTGGCGTCGACTCCCGCGCTTCGCACTTGTCAAATACCCGAGCCGCCGGGTTTTCATGCGAAGGATGAACCCCCGCCCGGACGGGCTCTCCGCGCCTGGCAGCATTGAGCGCCGGCATGGGCCGTGGACCCGAACCCACTCCGGGCATTGCACTTGACCCAGGTCGGGGTGCGTCGGCCGGGCAGGTAGCGGCCGTCCAAGCGTTGCGACGATGCCCTCATGGCCGTGCTCGACGCAGGCGGCGAACACGCCTCCCCGTCGTCGCGGTACCAGCGGTTGGTGACCCATGCGGGGGCGGCCAGCTCGAGGCCGTCGAGGAGTGCTTTGCGTTCGGCGAGCGGCCGGCCGGTGACGTCCCCCGTCCAGCCACAGCAGGTCGAAGGCGACGAACGTGACCGGCAGCTCGGAGGAAGCTTGTTGCACCGAGACGGGATGGGTGGCTGCCATGCGGCCGCCGAGGGCTTAGAAGTCGACCGCGCCGTCCCGGCAGGCGACCAGCTCGCCGTCGAGGATCGCCTGGTGGCCGTCGAGAGCGTCGGCGAGGCCGGCCAGCTCGGGGACGCTGGCCGTCACGTTGCGCCCGGAGCGGGTGCGAACCGTGAGGCGTCGTCGACGTAGACCCAGCTGCCTCTCAGCATTCTGTCTGCCTCCCTCGGCAGTCAGACCCACCTGGCTACTTAGGTCGTTCAGGCAAAGGGCTCATATCGACGGCCGTCGCTAGGAACGGCCGCGCTATGGCGCTATAGGTCGCCCGGACGCAGGTTCGCTCGGTTAGTCCGGCCGATCGTGGTCTGATAGCTCCGCTCGGAGCCGGTCGATTTCATCGACGAGCGATATTCGGTCTTGGAGCAGGCGGGTGAGGTACGCATTGAGTGCCGTCTTACCTGGTGTTCGCTCGGCCATGGCGATCAGGGGCGGGGGCTCTTCCAGACGCGCTCGGATGGCGGCCAGTAGATCGGCGCTCATCGGGTCGGTGTCGCTCATGGCGTCCTCGTCAAGTAGCTAGTGTTCAAACACCTGGCTGGCGTGGAGGGACCTCAGGGCGCTCCCGACGGCGAGCACCTCATAGGGCGGTGTCTTTTCGCTGATTACCACCGCCAGCTTTCCCCATGCCCAGCCTTGTGTCCACGGCAGGCTCGGCCGGGCCAGCTCCTTCAGGCGGGCGGCCCGGGCCGAGTCGGAGGGGTAGGCGGCGATCTCGACGGTTGCCGAGTGCTGTTGGTCACAGGGTCCGAGGATCAGCGTTGATGCGGCTACTGGCCCGGTTTGGGGTGGCTTGTCGGTCTGCGGGCAGACGGTCACGCCGCTGTTGGTGAGGGCGGTGGCGAGAGACCGGAGCGCCTGGGTCACCGATGCCGGAGTGTCGTTGCTGCTGTTCGATCGGCGTGGGCCGCATCCGGTTATGAGCAGGCAGCCGAGGACTAGCACGATGGTCGGGAAGCGCGGCATGTCTTTACCTCGCTCTTCGTCCCTTCTCGACGTGATCAACGTCGCCGACTTGACCGGAGTTCCCGCCGGCTGGCCACCCATCGCACCGGCTCGTTTTGTCGCCGATGGCGGCAGGGAAGCGAGGCGGCGCCGTGTCTGGGCCGCCAGAGATCCCAGCTGCGTCCGCCGGGGAGGACGACGACTTGGTAGGTCTGGGCCGGTGTCGGACATGTCGGCCGCGTAGCGGAGGGCGTCGTGGGGGTATTGGGCGTCGGAGGCTCCGGTGATGAGCAGAGTGGGCGGTCCCTGGCGGCTGACATGCGCGATGGGCGACGCGGCGAGGCGCCGCTGGGCGGTTGGCCGGTGGAGGGCGGGACGCTGGCCTCGTAGTTTCCGCTCATGGCGCAGACGGCGTCGTAGCCGCCGGGGAAGCGGGACCCGAGGTGCGGCGCCGAAGCCGCCGCCGGAGAGTCCGATCACGGTCCACTGCGCGTTGGTGGGGCGGTAACGTCGCCGACGGTAACCGCCCATCTGCCTCGACTGACACGGCCGACCACGGCCTCTCCGCCGGCCAGCAGCCGTGTCAACCTCGCCGGGGTGACGACGGGGGCCAGCGACGATCGTCTCCAACGTCGCACCAGGTCCTCCGGCGCCCGCTTGGATCCACCTGTGCTGGGCGGTTCCGTTGTCCTCTGCACATGAGCAGGCGTCATGTTTCATAGCTCCTCGGGGGCCGTCCCGGCCGGCGGTTGACCGTCGCTACGTCCGTGATGCCAACGCGGGCACGGCCACCCTCAGATTCCCAAATGACCGCCGCGGCGGGTTCTCTGCTCTAGTTGACGGCGGCGTTTCACGCGTGCCTCCTTTCCTCTGTCAGCTGGCTTTGCAGATCCGCCACCTGCGCTTCGAGTTCGAGGACTCGTCGGATGCCGGCCAGAGTTAGTCCCTCGTCGATTAGTTCGTTCACCTTTTGGACCCGGCCGATCTCGTGGCGGCTGTAACGACGCTGGCCGCCGTCCGACCGAGCCGGCTGAACCACGTCTTCGGTGTCTAGCCGGCGCAGAAATGCGTGCTGCACTCCGAGCATGTCAGCGACCTGGCCGACGGTGTACAGCGGCGCGTTGACGTCGTCGAAGGGCAGACCCGAGGTCATGGCGTGGCCCCGATCGCCGGGTATGGACGACGACCGGAGCCACGCTCCCCCCGCGGCGATCCGCTACGCGTCGATGGCCGTCTGCTCACGATTCCCGGTCGCGATCTTGACCTTGCGCGGCTTGGCCTGCTCGGCCACCGGGATTCGTAGGGTCAACACCCCGTTGCTGTAGTCGGCGTCGATGCGATCGGGATCGAGCGTCTCGCCCAGGAACAGCTGGCGGCTGAACGTGCCCTGGGGCCGCTCCGCGATGAGCATCTCGACCTGCTCGGCGTCCCACCGGCGCCGCTCGGCGTGCACCGTCAACACGTTCTTCTCGACGGTTAGGTCGATGGAATCGGGCTCGACGCCGGGAAGGTCGAACTGCACGAAGAACGTGTCTCCCAGCTGGTAGGCGTCGATCGGCATGGCCGCAGGCCGGGCCTGAGTACCCCGGACTTGCTGGGCGAGCCGGTCGAACTCCCGGAACGGATCT
>CAXMLU010000673.1:0-6923 GCA_964194255.1 uncultured bacterium | reverse complement strand
AGATGTGTATAAGAGACAGATGCCCACCGATCCGCAACCGGTCACCCATATCCCGCCAACCTGACACGCGTATCATGTTGGCATGGCCCGCATCACCATTCTCGATCCGACCGTTTCGCCTCCCGATATGGATCCGGATCCGGGTCCCGACGCCGGACCGCTGACCGGCAAAGTCGTCGGTATTCGGCACGACCGGGCGTGGCGCTCATTTGAATGGGCCATCGACGAGTGGGAGCGCTCCCTGGCCGTAGAGGGGGTCCGGCTGATCAAGTGGTGCGCCGGTAACCGCATCGGCGACGAGGGGGAACGGACCAGCGAGGAGCTGGCGGCCTTCGCCTCCGATGTGGACCTGGCCATCGTCGGATTGGGCAACTGAGGCTCCTGTACCTCCTGGACCATCCACGACACGGTCGCCGTGGCGTCCAGGGGGAAGACGGCGGTCGCCGTCGTTACCCAGGAGTTCGAATCGCTGGCCTACACCATGTCGGGTAACGCCGGCCGTCCCGGACTTCGCGTGTTCGTGCTGCCCTACCCGCTGGAGACCAGGCCCGAGGGCGAGGTGCGAGCGATCGCCCGCGATCACTATCCGGGTCTGTTGCAGGCCCTGGGGGCGACGAGCGCTACGGTTAGGGCTTGGCGGCCGGTGCGGAGGTGGCCGGGGACGGGGACGCCGACAAGCTGAACGTGGCGTCGCCCGACTTCCAGACCGGAGCACCAGCCCAGTAGACGTTGACGCGATGGGTCCCGAGCTGCCACTGCGGGCTAGAAGTGGGAATGGGCACGGAGACCGTCACCGGCCAAGCCAAACCCGGCCTGAGGGCGTGGGTCGATGATGTCGAGCACGCAGGGTTGACGACCGCCTCGGTGATGCTGATGGTCGGGTTATTCGGGTCGACCGGCGCGTAGACGGTCACCTGAGGCTGGCAGGTACGCCCGTCCGGCGGGGTCTGAGGTGGGTCGTGGAGCGTGCAGGAGTCGGCGCTGAGGTTGGTGGCCGTCACCGTGATGGCGACGGTGTCGCCCGGCACGTAGCTGGGACGGTCGGTCGTGACCGTGATCGAGATGTCCGCCGTCGTACAGGGTCGCGGCGGCCCGGGCGGAGCGGGCACGGTGCTCGGCGGGGGTAGCGCGGCCGTCGTGTTCGTGACCGCACCAGGACGCGTCGGAGCCTTGGGGGCCTTAAAGGTCGGGGGGGCGGTGGCCGCGGTCGACCTGGCCGGGGGCACGGTGGTCGTCGCCGGCGCCGACGGCGGCGTAGTAGTCGTCGTCGCAACGGTCGGCCGGGGGTCTGGCCTGTCGGGGGCTTCGAGTTGCGGGGCTTGCGCCATCTTCAAGAAGCTCGGGCTGCCGGGGGCGCCGGGGGCGGAGAAAAGCACGAGGGGCGAGGCGGTGCCGACCGCGACCAGGGTCGCGATGGCCAGGCGCGTTCGCCTACTCAGGTCTGCCAGCCTCACAGTCACGAGTATCTCACCCAGCGTGTCCCAGTTGTAGGGTCACTCGACTTATCTAGGCAGAAGAATGTGGACTCCTGACCGAAATATGGCGATCCGGGGATGACCTTTTTCGTGCCTACGGTGTAGATGGCTCCCTGGCGCGTCCGATATTGGCCATGAGCTGGACCCAGCCGGGGAGATCGCTGTTCTTATAGTCGACGGTCGCCTTCAGGTCGCCTGGCACGAAAAACTCAAAGCCATCCGTCTCCAGGGCGTCGACGATTCCGGTCGCGCACTCCTCGGCGGTGGCGAACTCGACGCCGGGCAGGCCAGGGAGCTCACCGGGTTGCGGTATCCAGATCTCGGTGGCGATGGCGCCCGGCTGGATCAGCTTCACCTCGATGGGGGTGTCGGCCAGGTCCATGGCGGCCACCTCGCTCCATCCCGTCATGGCGAACTTGGAGGCGCAGTAAGCCGACTCGTGGACGATTCCGAACCGCCCGCCGCCGCTGGCCACGTTCACGATGGCGCCGGACCCTCGCTCGAGCATCTTGGGCAGCACCGCCAGATTCATGCGCATCGGCGAGAGAAAGTTGGTGCGCATCACGCTGTCGAGATCGTCCGGCGTGTGGTCAACCACATGCTTCCGCTTGCCGATGGCGGCGTTGTTGATAAGGCAATCGAGGCCGTCGAACGCCGCCCACGCCTCTTCGACCAGTCGTACAGCCGCATTCACGTCCGACAGATCTACGACCCACAACCTCGACTCGGGCGAAGACTGCTGACACCGGGCCAACGTGGCCTCGAGGCGATCCCGTCGCCTGGCTGCGATCCCGACACGGGCACCCTTGTGAGCGAGCAACGGCGCGAGTGCCTCGCCAATGCCCGATGACGCCCCCGTGAGAAGGATCTTGGCACCTTCGATTTGCATCGTCCCGCCTTCCGTTCAGCTGGCCGGCCGGGTAACAACCTAATGGGGGTCGACCACTACGCTCGCCGGGGAACGTCGAGGAAGCGGAGGGATCAATGCCTGATCACCACGGAGGAACCTACCGAATCACCGAGATCGTCGGAACTTCGGACGAGAGTGTCCAGCACGCCGTGCGCAACGGGATCGCCAGAGCGGCCCGGACCCTCCGCAACCTGGACTGGTTCGAGGTGTCCGAGATTCGGGGCACCGTGGCCGATGGCGAGGTCGGCGTGTTCCAGGTAACGATGAAGGTGGGCTTCAAGCTCGAGGACTGAGACCCATCGGTCGACAGGAGGACGGTGCAGCCACGGTGAGCAGCGGTTCCGCAGAGATTGACCGCTCATGCGGTCCCGAGGGGTGCCAGCTCGATTGGCTGAGCAGCCAGCGGGTCGAGGTTGATGACGACATGGCCGCCTTCTTGAAGCTGGCGACCGACGCCGGGTGGGGGGACGGCCTGCCGCTGATTCCGCCCACCGAGGCCAGAGTGAGGGACCACGTGGCTGCGTCGGGGCGTTTCCCCGACGAGCTGCTGGCGGCGCTGCCTCCCCGACAGGGGAGGGCGACGGTCGAAAAGGTGGCCGTGAATGCCGTCATGGCCGGCGCCCCGGCGGACGCCATGCCGCTGCTGTGCGCCGCCGTCGAAGCCATGGCCGACCCACTGTTCAACGTCTTCGCCCTCAACACCACCACGTCATGCGTGGTGCCCGGCGTGTTCGTCAACGGACCATCCCGGGAGCGGCTGGGCATCCCCTACGGTCCGGGCTGCTTCGGCGGCCAGGCTGGACCGGCGCCCGCCATTGGCCGCGCCCTCCGACTGATCATGCGCAACGTGGCCGGCCAGGTCGTCGGCGTGTCCTCCAAGAGCGTCTTCGGCCAGCCGGGCCGTGTCGCCGGCATCGTCGTGGGGGAGTGGGAGGAACGGTCCCCCTGGGCACCGTTGGCGACCCGCCGAGGGGTCGCAGGGGACGCGTTGACGGTGCACGGCTGCACCGGGACGATCGACATCGCCGACATCGTCTCGGACAACGGACGGGATCTCCTCACCATCATCGGCCGCTCGTTGGCCTTCGCTGGGACGAACGCGTTCATCGGCTCGCATCACGGAGCCGAGATACTGGTGGCGATAGCTCCGCCGTGGGCGGATCTGATCGCGGCGGCCGTTCCCGCCCTCGAAGATGTGCAGGAGCGGTTGTGGGAGGCCGCCGCCCTCCCTGTCGGCTGGTGGCCCGAGGCCCATCAGCGGGCAGCCGCCGCCAATGGACGGGTCGACACCCAGGGCCTGGTCCACCTGGTCGAGCACCCGTCCGACCTGCTGGTCATGGTCTGCGGAGGTCTGGGCAACCTGCATGCTCTGGCCCTCCACAGCTTCGGCCCGACCCGCGCCGTCACCCGCCGCTTCTGATGACGCTCGGCGTCGTCGTGGTCGGCACCGGGTTCGGGGCGCGCGTTCACGTCCCGGCTTTACGGGCGGCGGGTTTCGAGGTGTGTGCCCTGGTCGGCCGCGACCCGGAAAAGACGGCCCGGCGGGCCGAACGGGCCGGGGTGGAGCAGGCGTGCACGACCCTGGACGAAGCTCTCCAGATCCCCGACGTGCGGGCGGTCAGCATCGTCACGCCGCCCGACAGCCACGCTCCGCTCGTCCTGCAAGCAGCCCGGGCTGGCCGGCACGTGCTCTGCGAGAAGCCCTTTGCGCGGTCGGGCCAAGAAGCGATCGGCATGGCCGAGGCGGTCGAACAGGCCGGAGTGGTGGGCTTGGTCGGCCACGAGTTCCGTTTCGCTCCGGAGCGGGCTCGGGCGGCCCAGCTGCTGGCGTCCGGTGCGATCGGCGTACCCCGGCTGGCCACGTTCGTTCAGTACGTGCCCCTGGTTGCCGATCCGCGCACGGTCGTCCCGCCGTGGTGGTGGTCGATGGACCGCGGCGGCGGCTGGTTGGGGGCGTCCGGTTCGCATCTGGTTGATCAGGTGCTGACGTGGCTGGGCAACGTCAAGGACGTCGAGGCGGCGTTGGGCTCCGTGGCGGACCGGCCCACGGAGGCCGAGGACGCGTTCAGCATCCTGCTGCGCATGCAGTCGGGGGCAACCGCGGTTCTCCAGCAGACGGCGGGATCGTGGGGGCCACCGGCCGGCCTGAGTCGCGTCGCCGGCACCGATGGCACGTTGTGGATCGATGGCACCGACCTGTGGCTGGCCACGGCCGCCGGGGCGGCCGTCGTTCCCATCCCGGCTGAGCTGGAGCTGCCCGCCCCTCCCACACCCAGCGATGACCCACGGCATCGCTTCACGCACCTCGAGCTCGGGCCCTCCATCCGCCAGGCCGAATGCTTTCGCGATCTCATCCTGGGCCGGCCCCTTTCCCCAACCGGCCCGCAACCGGCAACGTTCCGGGACGGCGTGGCCTGCATGCAGGTTCTCGACCGAGTGCGTACGGCCAGCGCTAACTGAGCTCCAACAGCTGGCACGGGTTCGTGCAGGCCATGCGCCGGATGTCGCCCTCCTCGAGCCCCTCGGCCACGAGAGCGTCGGCAAAGCCCTGCAGCCCGGCCGCCGGATGCGGATTGGCGGCCTGGCCGTAATCGGTCGCCAGGGTGCAGCGCTCCGGCCCGACGGCGCGCACGCATGACGCCATGTCCGACACCGGCCGGCTGGCCAGCGCGCCAATGCAGGTCATGGCGCAAAGTTCGATGATGGCGCCCAAGTCAGCCAGGACCACGCATTGCGCTTCGGTCAGGTTGGGTCCGGCCAGGTCCTCGCGCGCGTGGGTGACCAGCAGCTTGCCCTGCGACCCGTACGCCTTGGCCACGGCCAGATGTTCCTCGGCGCTGATGTGACCGGTGGCGAGGATGGCGTGGTACTGGGACACGAGACCGAGGATCTCCTGCGTCTCGGGCAGCAGCGCACCGGTGTCCTCGTCAATGACCGTCAGGCCGGGGCCCGGTATGCCCAACTGGAGGGCGACACCGTTGCGGACGTCCTGGCGGCTCGACAGGGTCGGCAGCCAAACCACTTTGGCGCCGAGGCGCAGCGACGTCTCCACCGCCGCCGGGTTGACGCCGCCGACCTCCCGGTCACAACAGACGCCCCCGAACACGCGCACGCCGTCGACCAGTTGATCGATCACCGTCGCCAGTGGCGCGCTGGGGAAGTCATGCGACTTCAAGACCACCGCGGCGTGGCCGGCCGCGGCCGCCTCCGTGGCCGCCTCCAGCCCCGTCACCGAGCGGGCCCGATGGGCGTCCGGGCCAAAGTGGCAATGCAGATCGGCGGCGCCCGACAGGTCGACAGAGGCGGTCATGGCGAGGGATGGTAGTGGGGTGACGTCCGTGTCAGCTTCTGGCCGCCCGAGGGCTCCCGCGCCGGGAGAGGCGCCGATGCCCGCCCCGAATGCGGCCGCCCTCCTGCGCCGCAATGCCTCCGCGTTTGCTACCCATCCGGCGTTGCGCTTCGACGACCAGGTCTGGACCCACGGGGCGTATGTGGAGGAGGCGTGCCGGTGGGCCAACCTGTTCCTGGCCTTGCGATCACCGGACCGTCCGTTTCACGCCGGCGTGCTCCTCGACAACATCCCCGAGTATCTGTTCGCCTTCGGCGGCGCTGCGCTCTCGGGGGCCACGGTCGTCGGGTTGAACCCAACGCGGCGGGGCGAGGCTCTGGCCCGCGACATCGCCCACGCCGACGTCACGTTCATCGTCACCGAACCTGCTCACCTACCCCTCCTCAACGGCTTGCCCGATCTGCCGGACGTGCTCGTCGTCGGATCCTCGCTCGACGCCGAGCTGCGGACCGTGGCCGCCACCGATCCGGGGCTCGAGCCCGACCCCGCGGCCACGTGGGCCCTCATCTTCACCTCCGGGACCTCGGACGCCCCCAAGGCCGTGATCTGCAGTCAACGACGGATCATGGTGACGGGCACGCGCATGGGGATCATCATGGACGTTGGGCCGGACGACGTCGGCTATGTGTGCATGCCGCTGTTCCATTCCAACGCGGTCATGGTCGGTTGGGCGCCGTCGATCGTCTACGGCGCGTCGGTCGGACTCGGCCGGCGGTTCTCGGCGACGCGATGGCTGGCGGACGTCCGCAAGTACGGCGCCACCTGGTTCAACTACACGGGCAAGCCGCTCGCCTATCTGCTGGACACACCAGCGCGCCCCGACGACGCGGACAACGCCCTCCGGGTGGCGTTCGGCAACGAGGGTTCGCCCCAGGTGGTCGCCGCCTTCTCGCGGCGGTTCGGCGTCGAGGTCATCGATGCGTTCGGGGCCACCGAGGGCGGAGTGGCGGTCAACCGCTCGGACGATATGCCGCCCGGAGCCATGGGCCGAGTGGGTGAAACCGTGAAGGTGGTAGCCGAGGACGGCGAGGTGCGGGCAGTGGCTGAACTGTCCGCCGACGGCCGGCTGTTGAACGCCGCGGATTGCGTCGGTGAGATCGTGAACACCGGTGGCGTCGGGCCCTTCGAGGGCTACTACAACAACGCGGAGGCCAATCAGCGCACTACCCGCAACGGTTGGTACTGGAGC
>CAXMLU010000672.1:0-4047 GCA_964194255.1 uncultured bacterium | reverse complement strand
ATGTGTATAAGAGACAGACCCAACACGATGCCGTCCTCCACGAGCCCGGGGATGGCGCCCCGGAGGTGGTCGACGTGATGCGCGCCGGCTACCGGTGGAAGGGTCGGATCCTTCGCCCGGCCATGGTGAAGGTGCGGGGATCGTAGGTCCCCCGTGGCCGCCCAACGCGAGTGGTACGAGAAGGACTACTACAAGGTTCTCGGGGTGTCGTCGACAGCGACGGACAAGGAGATCACGCGCTCCTATCGGAAGCTGGCCAAGCAGTATCACCCCGACGCCAGCCCCGGGAGTGAGGACAGGTTCAAGGAGATCTCCGCCGCCTACGACGTCCTGGGCGACAAGGACCACCGCAAGGAATACGACGAGGTCCGCCGGCTCGGTCCGATGGGGAATCCGTTCGCCGGGGCGGGCGGCGGCGCCGACGGCTTCAGCAGCACGTTTCGAGTAGACGATCTCTCCGACCTGCTCGGCGGGATCTTCAACCGGGGCGGCGGCCGGGGCCGGCGGCCGGCCGGACCCCGCCGCGGCGATGACCTCGAGACCGAGTTGCACCTGTCCTTCCTCGATGCGGTCAACGGGGTCACCACGGCGGTGCACATCACCAGTGACGCCGCCTGCGCCACGTGCGGAGGGACCGGAGCGGCCCCCGGCACGGCCCCGGTCATCTGTTCGACCTGCGGCGGGCGGGGAGTCCTGGACGACAACCAGGGTCTGTTCTCCTTCAGCCAGCCGTGCCGGACGTGCGGAGGGACGGGCATGCGGGTGGAGACTCCCTGCCGGACCTGCCGCGGCTCGGGAGTCGAGCGCCGCGCCCGCCAGGTCAAGGTTCGCGTCCCAGCCGGAGTGGACGACGGTCAGCGCATCCGCTTGAAGGCACGCGGCGGCGCCGGCCACAACGGCGGCCCGCCGGGCGATCTGTACGTGGTCGTGCACACCGACCGGCATCCGCTCTTCGAGCGAGACGGCAAGCACCTGGCCATCTCTGTCCCGGTGACGTTCCCTGAGGCGGCACTCGGCGCGACGGTGAAGGTTCCGACCCTCGAGAAGCCCGTCACTCTGCGGATGCCCCCCGGGACGCGGTCCGGACGGACGTTCCGGGTGAAAGGCCACGGAATACCGCTGGCCAGCGGCGCCGGCGATCTGCTCGTCACCGTGGAAGTGGCGGTGCCGCAGCATCTGAGTGCAGCCGAAAGAGACGCCATTGAGGCCTTGGCCGGCGCCGCTGGCGAGTCGCCCCGGCGCCATTTGGGGGTCGATTGATCGTGCAGAGAGAACCCAGCCGTCTGCGGGCCGTCTACGTCATCTCGGTCGCGGCCGAGCTGGCCGGTGTCCATCCGCAAACGCTACGCATCTACGAGCGCAAGGGCCTGCTCGACCCGGCCCGGACGGGCGGCGGGAGCCGCCGTTACAGCGAGGGCGACATCGAGAGGCTCCACCGAATCCAGGATCTGACCGCGGCCGGGCTGAATCTGGAAGGCGTCAGGCGGGTCATCGAGCTCGAGGACGAGGTGGTCCGGCTACGCCGCGAATTGGCCCGCGGGCGGGAGGAAGCCAGGGAGGCAGTGGAACGGACCCACCGCCACTATCGTCGCGACCTCGTTCCGGTGAAAAATTCTCCTGACCTCTGGTGGCAGGGTTCCCGACACTGACCAGGGAGTTTGTCCGGATAGCGTGGTTAGCAAGTAGTCCAAAGGGACCCTTTATCGGCACAATGCTGGCATGACTTGACCGATACCGGCATAGTTGTGGCCTGACCCGGGAATAAAATAAACGGGACAGAACGTCACTCCCTCAGATTCAAGACCAACCACAGGCGCGAATAGCCAGGCGGCGGTTCATCGAACCATCGCCCCTGTTCCTCGCCGCACGCCGAAGGGAACACCTATGAGGCACCGTAGCCTATTTGCCCGACTGGGGATCGCTGTGTCGGCTGCAGGGCTGCTGATCGGGATCAGCACACCCTGGGCCGCGGGCCAGTCCGCTCAGTCCGCTCAGTCCTCTCCGTCCGCCCCGACCGCTAGCTGCAGCCCGAGCACGGTCATCACCGAGTTCCACTTCACGGTCAACGGGGCGTTCGCCAGCACCCTGCACGGCACCGTCCACTCCGGCGACAAGCTCGAGGCGTTCTTCAACATCGCCAAGGGCTGCACGGGCGTCCCAGTCACGCTGGTGTCCCACACCATGCCAGACCCGGTGTTCGTTCCTGCCCATGCCGACCAGCAGAAGGTCTTTGACCTCGCCACGGCAACGTTCGACGCCGGCATGCACACCCTGGGTCCGATCAACGTGCCCTCGTGCTACTTCCAGGTCGACTTCGTCTACGGCGGGGTGAACGGCTCGGGGTATCACGTCCAGAACCACACCTACTCAGCGGGAACGGGCGGCACGACTGCCTGCACCAACGCCGCCCCCGCCGTCACCAACTGCACTTCGGCGACCGGCATTGGCGTGACCTTCTCGCCGGTGAAGAGCACAAAGGCCGCTACGTACACCGTGGCCGTGACCGTGAACGGCAAGACCACCAACGACACCGTGTCGGTCGGCAATGCGGCGGTAACGAAGACGTACGCCGTGGCTGAGGACTCGGTCGCCACCGTATTGGTCAAAGACTCATCGGGAGCATCCGTCCTCAACCAGACACTGACCCACGACTGTGCCCGGCCGGCGGCGAGCGTCGTCGACCAGTGCGCCCAGGGGTCGGCTGGCGGCGCCGCCGTCACGGTCACCAATGAAGGCAGCCAGACCAAGACCTTCGCGGTGAGCAAGAACGGCACGGTCGTCGACCACATCAACGTCGCCCCGTTCGCCACAATGACGGTCGTCGAGGCGGAGACCGAGGGGCAAACGGCCACCTGGGGGATCAGCGGGCCTGAAGGCGTCACCACGGCGCCGATGACCGTCACCCACGTGTGCACCGCCGTGCTGCCCGTCGTGATCACGGCTCCGGCCGCGGTCGCCCCCGCCAATGCCGCTCCCCAGGTGCTCGGCCAGCAGGTCGGACCCCTGGCGAGAACCGGATCCAACACGGGCTTCCTGCTCTGGCTGTCGTTTGCGCTGATGCTGCTCGGCGGCCTCATCACGCTGACGTCCCAGCGGTTGG
Source organism: uncultured bacterium (assembly GCA_964194255.1). Classification (GTDB taxonomy): domain Bacteria; phylum Actinomycetota; class Acidimicrobiia; order Acidimicrobiales; family CAXMLU01; genus CAXMLU01. The sequence continues at coordinate 947 of CAXMLU010000672.1, read as the reverse complement.
CTCGCCAGGGCTAATCACCGCACCTTTTGGGGTTGTACGCCACTGCCGCAGGCTCCGTGCCTGCGGCAGTGGCGCGTCCCATGTCATGGCTCTTCGGGCAAAGCCCTCATCGCATGCCGCGGCAGGATCGCCCTGCACTCGCCCCTCCAAACTTGATATACTTGTTGTCAAGTTTTCTTAGCGAGAAGGTTGGTGGCCGTGCCGCTTGATCCCAACACCTGGACCCTGAAGACCCGCGAGGCGTTCAACGCCGGGGTCGAACTGGCCAAGTCACGCAGCAATCCGGAGGTCACGCCGTCTCACCTGCTGTCCGCCCTCTTGGGCCAGGAGGAGACAGTCGTGCTGCCCGTGCTGCAGCGGGTCGGGGTGGCCCCGCTGGCGCTGCGCACGGCGGTGGATGAAAAGCTGGCCAAGCTGCCGCGCAGCTACGGCTCGGAGGCCCAGATGGGCCGCGAACTGCGCGACCTGCTCGAGCGGGCGAATGTCGAGCGGGGGGCGCTGTCCGACGATTTCTTGTCCACCGAGCACGTCCTGCTGGCCTTCGCCGGCACCCCCGATCTCGGGGTCCCCCACGATGACGTGCTCAACGCGCTGCGTCAGGTCCGAGGGAGCCACCGGGTGACATCCGAGAATCCCGAAGGCCAGTACCAGGCCCTCGAGAAGTACGGCCGCGATCTGACCGAGGAGGCCAGGAAAGGCCGGTTGGATCCCGTGATCGGGAGAGACGAGGAGATCCGCCGGACCATTCAGGTGCTGGCCCGTCGGACCAAAAACAACCCGGTCCTGATCGGCGAGCCCGGCGTGGGAAAGACGGCCATCGTGGAGGGCCTGGCCCGGCGCATCGTCGAAGGCGACGTTCCCGAGAGCCTGAAGAACAAGCGGCTGCTGGCTCTTGATCTCGGGTCGATGGTCGCCGGTTCGAAGTACCGGGGCGAGTTCGAGGAGCG
>CAXMLU010000671.1:0-2651 GCA_964194255.1 uncultured bacterium | reverse complement strand
ATGTGTATAAGAGACAGCGCCAAAGGTCGTGCCGGCCTCGGCCAGCGCGTCCAGCATGACTTCGACCACGGCGGCGTCGCGACCGAGGCGTTGGCGGTGATGTGGCAGGTAGGAGGACGGCTCGACATACACCGCCCCCGCCAGGGCCGCATCCTCGACGACCTCGAACACGAGCCGACGCATGTCGTCGGGTGCGACCAGCACATCGCAGGCGGCCAGATACGTATTGGCGAACGCGGTGAAGCTGCCGAAGCCGCGGATCTCGGGCACGACCAGGCCGTACTTTTCGGCCAGGTCCTTGAGTGTCGCCGGGCGCATGGAACCTTCAAGGTGGAGGTGCAGGTGGGCCTTGGGGAGCTCAAAGAGGTCGCGCATGGCGGGACGATAGCCATTCACCAGGTCGGATGGCTGGAGACGCCGCAATCGACGACCAGGTTGTGCCCGGTAATGGCCGACGCCAGCGGAGAGGCGAGGAAAAGGCAGGCGTCCGCGACCTCACCGGGCTGGACGACGCGGCCAAGCGGGGCGGCCTGCTCATACCGGGCCAGACCCTCGGGCCACGCCTCGTTCAAGCCTTCCCTGTCCACCAGACCGGGCGAGACACAGTTGACCCGGATCCCGTATGGACCAAGCTCGAGCGCCGCCGAACGGGCGTGCATGAGGATGGCCGCCTTCGAGGCGCAGTAATGCGCGTGGAGGAATGCGGGCTGCGTCCCCTCGATGGATGCGATGTGGATGATTGATCCGCCGTGCCCCTCTTCGATCATCCGGGCGGCTGCCGCCTGCGAGCAGAGGAAGGTGGCGTGCACGTTGGTGTCGATCACCTCCCGCCACTGGGCTTCGCTCATGGCCGTGAGCCCGACCACCGGCTGCAGACCGGCGTTGTTCACCAGGACGTCAAGCCGTCCGGTGCCATCGACGGCCGTCTTCACCAGCAACTCGACGACACCGGACGTGGTGAGATCGCCGCCGCACAGGAAGCCGGTCCCGCCCGCCTCGTCGATCGTGGCGGCCACGGCTTCGGCTCCTGTCCGGTTGGAGCGATAGTGCACGATCACCGCCGCGCCCGCCGCGGCGAAGGCGGTCGCAATGGCGGCACCGATTCCTCCGCCAGCACCGGTGACCACGACAGTGCGGCCGGTCAGCCCAACGGCGCTCTCCGTGCTCAGCCTCGACCAGCCGTATCGGGTGCGTACCGCGCCAACACCACGGCCTCGACGGCGCTCACCATCGAATAGGCGACGATCGATACGAGGGTCACCAGCACCGTCGCTGACCACAGCTCCCCATAGTCGAAGGTGTTGACCACGGTGAGCATCTCGTTCCCCGATCCCCTGCCGGTGGCCAGCCATTCGGCCAGCAGTGCGCCGATAACGGCAGCCGGGACGTTGATGCGCAGTGAGGCGAATATGGACGGCATGGCCGAGGGCACGAGTACCTTGCGCAGGCTGGTGAGCTTGGACGCCCCGTAGGACTCCATCAGATCAAGGGACGACCGTGACGTGGCCCGCAGGCCGAACATGATGTTGACCAGGGAGGGAAAGAAGCACACGATGCCCCCGATCACGGCCACGGCCAAGATGTCACGGCCGAAGATGAGGGTGATGAGCGGGGCCATGGCCACCAGCGGCACCGACCGGAGGACTAACGCCACCGGCATGAAGGTTTGCTCCACCGATCGCTGGAGTACGAAGACGCTGGCCACCACCATGGCCATCGCGATTCCCGCGACGTACCCCAATCCCGCATCGCGCACGGTTGTCCGCAGGTTGTGGAGGAGGATGTGCCGGTTCTGGGCGGCGCTGTGGAAGCCGTGCACCTTGTCGGCCCGCTGAGTGAACATGTACCTCCACACATCGAGCGGATCCTTGGCCAGGAGGTGGTCCACATGGTAGAAGCGGATGAAGCCCTCCCACAGCACGATGACCACCACGATGGAGACCAGCACCGAGGCCAGGTTGCGAGCCAGGCGGGCGAGGGCAGCACGGCCAGAAGAAGGGCCGGGAGCCGCGGGCAATGCACCGGTTGTGATCATCGGGCCTGCGATCCCCGCGGTGCCCACGGAGCCGCGGCCCGGCCGACCAGGCCGGTGGTGGCATATAGGACACCGGCGATGCCCGTGGAGAGCAGGGCGATGCCCCAGATTCGCGCCGTCTCCAGCGCGCCCTGCGCGTTGATCATCATGATCCCGAGCCCGTTGTCCTGGCGGCCCAGGTATTCACCGATAATGGCGCCGAGGATGGCCGAAGGGGCGGCTACCTGCAGGGCCGCGAAGGTGCTCGGTATGGCGGCGCGGAGCCGAACCTTCACCAGCTGGGACCATGAGCCGCCGCCCGTAGCCCGGATCAGGTCCAGGGCAGTGCGGTCGGCCGACCTGAGCCCCACGGCGCACCCGACGAGCGTCGGAAAGAAGACGAGCAGTCCGGCCAGCGCCGACTTGGGGGCATCCCCGTGCAGGATGAAACTCAGGATGGGGCCGATGGCGATGATGGGCAGGCAGTAGCTGGCGATGGCGATGCGAAGCAGCGCCTTCTCGATCACGGGGACCTGAATGAAGGCAATGGCCAGGACGATCGCCAGGACGTTCGCCACCACGTAGCCGGTGGCCGCCTCCTTGAGGGTCTGGCGGAGGTTTACGCCGTATAGACCCT
>CAXMLU010000670.1:0-2801 GCA_964194255.1 uncultured bacterium | reverse complement strand
CTTCTAGGACGTACGGCAGGGTGGCATTGGTGAGGGCGTAGGTGGAGGTATGCGGCACGGCGCCGGGAATGTTGCCGACCGCGTAGTGGAGCACTCCGTGGACGAAGTAGATCGGATCGGCGTGCGTGGTCTCATGGGTGGTTTCGATGCAACCACCTTGATCGACGGCGACATCGACGATCACGGCGCCGGCTTTCATCCCCCGGACCATGTCGTCGGTGACGACCATCGGGGCCCGGCCTCCGGCGACGAGGACGGCCCCGATCACCAGGTCGGCCTCGGCCACAGCCCGCTCCACCGCCCCCCGGTTCGATGCCAGGGTCATGATGCGGCCTTTGTGGATCTGGTCGACCCAGCGCAACCGGTCGAGATTGCGGTCGAGCAGGATGACCTCGGATTCCATGCCGGCGGCTATCCACGCCGAGTTCCACCCGACGTTGCCCGCGCCGATGACGACGACCCGGGCCGGACGGACTCCGGGGGCGCCCCCCAAGAGCACGCCTCGGCCGCCGCTCTCGCGCTGGAGATAGTGGGCGCCCACCTGCGTGGCCATGCGACCGGCCACCTCGCTCATCGGCGCCAAGAGGGGCAGGCTGCCGTCTTCGAGTTGCACCGTCTCGTAGGCGAGGGCGGTCGTGCCCGCGCTGAGCAGCGCCCGGGCCACATCCGGGTAGGCGGCCAAATGTAGATAGGTGAAGATGATCAGATCGCGGCGCAGCCGCGGGAACTCGGAGGGTTGCGGCTCTTTCACCTTGACGACCATTTCCGCGCCCCACGCCTCGTCGACGCTGACACAGGATGCTCCGGCGGCCATGAAATCCTTGTCGGCGATTGATGACCCCTCGCCGGCGCCCCGCTCGATAAGCACCTGATGGCCGTGGGCGGCCAGTTCGCGCACGCCGTCGGGGGTCAGTGCCACCCGGTTTTCGCCGGTCTTGATCTCGGCCGGGACGCCGACGATCATGACAGCGCCTCGCGCGCTAGGCTGAGGCCGATGATCGTCTTAGCGTCGACGATGGCGCCGGTCGCGATCATCTCCGGCACGTTGTCGAGGGGGATCCGTTCCACGGTCATATGCCGCTCCTCCACACTCTGCGCGGACGTTGGGCCCTCCTCCAGATCGAGGGCCAGATAGACCCATACCCGCTCGTCGCTGAATCCCGGCGAGTTCTGGAACTCGCACAGCTTCTCGATTCGGCCGGCGCGTAGCCCCACTTCTTCTGCCAACTCGCGCCGTGCCGTGCGCTCGGGCGGCTCACCGTCCACGTCTCGTATCCCGGCCGGGATCTCGAGGATGGTCTGGTCCAGCGGAGCCCGGTACTGGCGGACAAGCACCGCCACCGGTCCCGCCCCGCCATCATCGAACTCGACCGGGACCACCGCCACCGCCCCGGGGTGATGCACGACGTCGCGCGCAAACTCGTTGCCGTCGGGATCGGCAAAGCAAGCCGTGATCACTCGGATGATTTTGCCCTGATAGATCAGCCGCTCGCTCAGCTTGCGGAACGTCAAACTCGTTACACCTCGAGCAAACGCGGTGAGCGTCCTTCGGCGCGCTCCAATGCGGAGCCGACAAAGTCGTAGAACAGCGGATGCGGTCGGTCCGGACGGCTCCGGAACTCGGGGTGCGCCTGGGTGCCGACCCAGAAGGGATGAGAGGGCAGCTCGATGAACTCGACCAACCGGTCGTCCGGCGAGACCCCTGAGCACACCATGCCGGCGTCCTCGAGACGGTGGCGATAGCGCGGGTTCACCTCGTAGCGGTGCCGGTGGCGCTCGTAGACCAGTTCCGATCCGTAGGCCTTCGCTACCTGCGAGCCAATAGACAGGCGGGCGGGATAGAGGCCGAGCCGCATCGTCCCGCCCATGTCCACCACCTCGCGCTGCTCGTCCATCAGGTCGATCACCAGGTAGTCGGCGGCGGCGTCGAACTCTCGGGAGTTGGCCGACGGCATCCCGGCCATGTTGCGGGCGTATTCGATGACCATGACCTGCAGGCCGAGACAGAGCCCGAGACACGGCACGTCATGCTCCCTGGCCCAGCCGGCAGCGGCGATCTTGCCTTCGATGCCACGCTCCCCGAACCCGCCGGGGATCACGATGCCGTCGAGGTCCCGCAGCCGGCCGTCGGCCAGGAGCCCGGTGACCTCCTCGGCCTGGATCCAGTCGAGTTCGATGCGGGCACCCTGCCAGTACCCGGCGTGACGCAACGCCTCGACTACCGAGAGGTAGGCGTCAGGGAGATTCACGTACTTACCGATCAGGCCGATGCGCACCGGATCGGTCGCGGATGCGATGCGGTTGACCAACGATTCCCACGAGGTCAGATCGGGCTGGTGTTCCGGGCCGTCGAAGTCCAACAGCCGGCACACGTAACCGTCCAGGCCCTCCTGGTGCAGAACCAGCGGGATCTCATAGAGGTTGGGGGCGTCGACACAGGACACGACCGCTTCAAGGGGGACGTCGCAGAGCAATGAGATCTTGTTCTTCAGAGACTCGGACACGGGACGGTCACTGCGGCACACGATCACATCCGGTTGGATGCCCCGGCTGCGCAGTTCGGTGACGGAGTGCTGCGTGGGCTTGGTCTTCTGCTCTCCTGACGGCCCGAGGTAAGGAACGAGGGTGACGTGGACGTAGCAGACGTTGTCCCGCCCGGCGTCCTTGCGGAACTGGCGGATGGCCTCGAGGAACGGAAGGATCTCGATGTCGCCGACCGTGCCGCCCACCTCGGTGATGACCACGTCGACATCGTCGGTCGCCAGCCGGCTGATCCGGTCCTTGATCTCGTTGGTGATGTG
>CAXMLU010000669.1:0-5711 GCA_964194255.1 uncultured bacterium | reverse complement strand
CGAACTTGACGCCGGAAACTCGATTGCCTTGTTGTGACTCCGAGCGCCTGTTTGGTAGCGAGTTTTCGGCGTCAAGTTTCTGGTCACCGAACTAGGGGGCGGTAGAGATCGCTTTGCGGGCCCGCTCCACGCCGGCACCGTCGACGTCGTGATGGGTGACCAGGCGCAGGACCCCGGGGGCGATGCTGCCGGCCAGGACGCCCTCGGAGCGCAGATGTCCGATCAGCTCCGCCGGACGGGGATGCCGCCAGGTGACGATGTTCGTGTGCACCTTTTCGGGAACGCAACCCGATTGAGACCACCGCTCTGCCACCGCCTCGGCCAGCAGCCGGGCGTGGACATGATCATCGGCCAGCCGGTCGATCATGGTCCGCAGCGCCACCAGGCCCGGTGCGGCGATGACGCCGGCCTGGCGCATGCCACCGCCGAATCGCTGGCGCTCGGCTCGCGCTTCGGCCACCAGATCGGCCGGTCCAGCGAGGAGGGAGCCGACCGGCGCACAGAGACCCTTGGACAGGCAGCACATGACGGTCGTGACGAGGCTCCCGTAGGCGGCGGCCGCGGTGCCGGTCGCGACTTCGGCATGGAACAGCCGGGCTCCGTCCATATGGATCGGTATCGCCGCCCGGGAGGCCACCGAGGCCAACGCCTTCAGGTCGTCAAGGGCCCAGGGTGCGCCGTCGGCGGGCATGTGGGTGTTCTCGATGGCGACGAGGGAAAGGCGGGGATAGTGATGATCGGCCGCCTCGATGGCCCAGCTCAGATCGGCGAGACGGATGATCCCTTCGTCGTCGTCCACCGTCGTGAACTGGATGCCGGCATTCCGACCGGCCGCGCCGTTCTCGTAGATCACCACGTGCTGGCGACGCCCGGCGATGACCGTCGTCGCCGGCCGCGCCAGGAGTCGGAGAGCCAACTGGTTGCCCATGGTGCCGGAGGGCACGAAGATCGCCGCTTCCTTCCCCACCCGTTCGGCGAACAACTCCTGGAGGGCGTTGACCGTCGGGTCCTCGCCATACACGTCATCGCCGACTTCGGCCTCGGCCATGGCCCGGCGCATCTCGGCCGTAGGGCGGGTGACCGTATCGGAGCGCAGGTCCACGAAGCTCATGCCCCCACGCTAGGGCCAACCTGGCCCGGGCCGGTATCGTCACACCGCCCCGATGCCCACGACGCCAGATATCGCCGCTCTCTTCGACGTCGCCCAGCGCGCCAGCCGGGCGGCCGGCCGGGTCTTGCTCGACGGCCGCACGACCACGTTCGCAGTCGGCACCAAATCTTCCGCCACCGACATGGTGACCGCGATGGACCGGGCCGCCGAGCAGACGATCGGGGCCATCCTGGCCGAGGTACGCCCAGAGGATGCGGTGGTCGGCGAGGAAGGCACGGCCCGGCCCGGAACCTCTGGAGTGCGCTGGCTGGTGGACCCGCTGGACGGGACCACCAACTACCTCTACGGCCTGCCGGCCTGGTCGGTCTCGCTGGCGGCCGAGTGGGCCGGAGAGGTCGTCGTAGGTGTGGTGTACGACCCGTCGCACGGGGAGATGTTCGCGGCGAGCAAGGGCGGAGGGGCGTGGCTGCAGACCGACGGCGATGACTGTCCGCGACGCCAGCTCCGCAGAGATCAGCCCCAGGCGGTTGCCCTTACGCTGGCCACCGCGCTGGTCGGGACCGGGTTCAGCTACGCCGCCGACCATCGCGCCCGCCAGGCCGCGGTTCTCGCGCACATCCTGCCGGCGGTGCGCGACATCCGGCGCATGGGCTCGGCGGCGCTCGATCTGTGCATGGTGGCGGCCGGTCGCCTCGATGCCTATTTCGAGCGGGGTACCCAGCCGTGGGACCACGCCGCCGGCGGATTGATCGCCGGCGAGGCGGGCTGTTGGGTAGGGGGCCTGGAGGACGATCCGATGTCGCAGGCCATGGCCGCCGCAGCCGCACCGGAGATCGCCGCCGACTTTCGCGAACTGCTAAAGAGCGCGGAGCGTTAGAGACCGAGGGTCGGCGCTCGTGATCCGATGGCGCGGGTAATCACCTTGCCGACGGTGGCCGGATCGCCGGCAAGTACGTCGGTGAGCCGGATCCCCTGGCGGGTCCGTTCGTAGGCTCCCTGATACCGCGAGCCGGCGTGGCTGTCGATGTCGCGCCGGTTCTCCTCCCAGATGCCGGTCTTGAACGCCCCCGGCTCGACCAGGACCACCTTCACATCGGCGTTGGCCACCTCCATGCGCAACGCGTCCGACAGTGCTTCGAGGGCGTGCTTGGCCGCTTGGTACCAGCCGGAGAGAGGGGTCGTCGTGCGACCGAAATGGACGACACGTTCACGATCCGGCCGGCACCTGCGTCACGCATGTGAGGCAGGGCCAGTCGGGCCAGTCACATGGGCGCAATGACCATGGTTTCGAGCTGAGCCCGCGCCTCGGTGTCAGAGATGTCCTCGACAGCTCCCAGCCCGCTGAAGCCGGCGTTGTTCACCAAGCCGTAGGGCCGGACCGCATCGATGACCTCGGCACACCGATCGGCGTCGGCCACATCGAGCAGGATGGTCTCCACCTCGACGCCGGCTTCGGCGGCGGCCTTGGCGACGATGTCGGCCTTCGCCTCCGATCTCACCGTGCCCACCGACCGGTAGCCGGCCCGAGCCAGCTGCAGGACGGTGGCCAACCCGATGCCGGAGTTGGCGCCCGTGGTCAGAACGGCTTCCTTTGGCATAGAGCGACGCTACCCCGACCGGTGCACCGGTACGATCCCGCCGTGCACGCGGCGGAGGCGCTCGCCAAGACCCTCGCCGCTTCGGGCGTGACCCGGGTGTTCAGTGCCGGCGAGACAGTCTTTCCCAGCGGCGGACCGCGGGTGGTGCCGATCGCCGAGGCCGCAGTGGCGTCTCTGCTGGCCGACGCAGATGGGCGCATCGGCCCGGGTCCGGGGGCCGCCTGGTTGCCGGGCCGGCTACTTCGCCTTTCGTCACGACCGGGTGGCACGGCCAGGCCAGTGCGCATCGCGGATCCAGGCCAGATGGCCGAGGGCGTGGCCGCCGCGGCCGCCGAGGCGGGTGGGCCTGTCCCGGCCACGCGCGCCCTGATTCTCGACCTCGACCTGGGCGACCCCTGCGATCCGGCCGAGCCCGGTCCGCTGACCGTCGCCCCCAGTGAGAGCCAGGGCCACATTCCGCTCCCACTCCGGGTGGCCCTGCTGGTCGGGCCGGGCGTGATCCGGTCAGGTCGGTCCGGCGCCCTCCAACGACTGGCCGCGGCGGCCAGCGTCGGTGTCGCCAACACGTGGGGAGCCAAAGGGCAGTTCGCCTGGGACAGCCCGTTCCACATGGGCACCGCCGGGCTCCAGACCGAGGACTTTCGCCTCCTCGGCTTCGCCGACCTCGACCTCATCGTGGCCACCGGCCTTGATCCTGACGAGTCGCCCCGGGAGCGTTGGGCGCTCACCGACACGCTCGAACTGGACATGGCGGCCCTCGGCCTCATGGACCGGCATTGGGGGCGCAACGAGCGCCCGATCCCGCCCAACCTCTTGTACCAACGTCTGGCCGAGGTCGTTCAGCGCTTGTCGCCGTCCGCGGCCCAGCCCCTCAGCCCGGCCCGCGCTGTGGCCGATCTACGGGTCGCGCTCCCCGAGGGCGGCCTGGTGGCCGCCGATCCGGGAATGGCCGGGCTGTGGGTGGCCCGCACCTTTCCGACGACCGAAGCAGGCAGCGTGGTGGTCCCGGCGACCGTCGCCCCTGGCTTTGCCGCCGCGGCTGCCTTGGTCTGTGCCCTCTCGAATCGTCCGGCGATCGCCGTCACTCAAACACCGATCGACAACATGACCAATGCCGTGCTCGAAGCGGCCCGAGCACTCGGCGCGCCGCTGGTCATCGAGGGGTGGCATGACGGACCTGGCGGTAGTGGCGATCACGACGTGATGCTGCGCGGCGCACTGAGGCAGCGGCAGCCGACAATGGTCGATGTGGCCGTGAACGGGGCCCACACCGCACAGCTGGTTGACGTGGCCGGCCCGGTGGTGGCCTGGACTCCTCAGTAGCCCGGTGACTGACTGAACTCGGATTTGTGCGCGGGGCAGAGTTCGCTGGCGGCGTCGACCACCAAGAAGCTGTAGGTGTTGAACACGGAGCTACCGGGATCGGCCCCGCCGCCCAGCTGCGAGACGATGGCGTCAGAAGCGGTGTGAGCGTCGAGGGCGGCGCAGGCCTGGTGGCCGACGTCGAGAAGTTGGGCGTTCGGCATGGAGCCAAGCGGACCAGACAACGGCTGATGGGCGAGCATCAGGTAACGGGCCTCGGCCGCCTTCATCCCCGAACCCTGCGCTCCTCCGCAGCCGCTCAGGCTGAGGGCGGCCGTCAGCCCGATCGCTCCTGTCAGCCACCAGGGGACGGCCCGCACTCCTGCTGCGTCGGCACAGGCTCGACCGAACTTGAAGGCGAACCGGCAGGATGGGATCCCGCCCGCCGCCGCAGGCCGGCGCCTTTCAGCCGCCGAAGGAGTTCGCGCGAGCCAACCGCCTCCGCGCCCAACTCGATGGCGCGCTCCCGGAGATGGCTCGGCACGTCGTAGTGATCCCCCTGAAACGATCGGCGGTCCACGCCCAGACGCGCCGCGAACGCGTGCAGCTCGTCGTAATTGGTGTCGCTCACCAGATGGGCCCAGCGCCGGCCGCGCCACGCCCAGAGGGCCTCATCCACGAGGATGGGCACCCGGACCTACAGAAAGTCGGCCACGGCCACGGCGTGGTCATGGCGTGACCCGAAAGCCTGATCGAGGGCCCATGCCCGGCGGAGGTAGAGATGCGCGTCGACCTCCCAGGTGAAACCCATGCCGCCGTGAGCCTGGACGGCCGCCTCGCCGTTGCGCACCGCGGCCGTGCCGGCCATGACCTTGGCCGCGGCCACGGCGCGCGCCTCGTCGCCCAAAGACTTGTCGTCGAGGTGCACAGCCGCGGAGTACACGGCTGACCGCGCCAGCTCGGATCGCACCACCATGTCGGCCATCAGATGCTTGATGGCCTGGAACGAGCCCACCGAACGGCCGAACTGCTCGCGCTGGCTCACGTAGCTCACCGTCACGTCCGTCACCGCCGACGCCAGCCCGACGAGCAACGCCGCGGTGAGCACCGTTCCCTCGGCGCGCAATTGATCGGCGAGGGCCCGATCGCCCACGACGGAGCCGATCGGCAACGGCGGCGGCACCAGCCACACCGGGGTGAGCGGATCAAGCGGCGGCATCGGTCGCATCCCGGCCAGGTCGCCCATCGCGACCAGCGAGACACCGGCGTCGGACAGGACCAGCAGCGTGTCGGACACCCCGGCATACTCGACCATGGCATCGCCCTTTTCCCTTGGCGGGCGAGCCACAACGGCCACCGGCCCTTCGGCCAGTCCATTCGCCAGCAGGGTACCAACCAGCGGCCCGGGGATCAGGCCGCGGCCCAGTTCCTCGAACACCACGGCGGCTTCGACTACGCCGAGGTCCAGACCGTCGGCGTGGCGCAGGTTGAAGACGCCGGCGGCCTCCAGCTCTTGCCAGCCGGCCGGCTCGATTCCCCCGGTCGCTTCCATCGCCCGGACCCGGGGGATCGGAAGACGGCCCGCGCACAACTTGCGGACGCCGTCTCGGAGGTCGAGCTGATCGGCGGTCAGCGTGAAATCCACGGCGGTTCCTTCGGCAGCCCGAGGATGCGCTCGGCGATGATGTTGCGCTGGATCT
>CAXMLU010000668.1:0-2329 GCA_964194255.1 uncultured bacterium | reverse complement strand
GATCAAGGGGACCCGGTCAACGCGAACTAAGCGGTCGGGAATACCTCGGTGGGCATACGCAACCAGCGCACCGAAATGTTCAGGATCGATCTGTCGGCCCGCGTCCGCCGCCGCCTGCTCGACGACGACGCGCCCCGCGGCCACATCGTCGGGAGTGCAGAAGCTGGGAAGCCATCCGTCTCCAAGGCGGCCCACCCGTCGTAGCTCACTCGGGGCCCGACCTCCGAGCCAGACATCCGGAGGCGACTGCCGCGGCTTGGGGCTCACGCTGATGCCGCGGTAATGGAACCGCGCCCCGTCGTGGTCGACTGCGTCCTCGGTCCACAACCGCCGGATGAGGGGTAGCGCCTCGTCGAACCAGCTGGCGCGTTCCTCTCTGGTCACGCCAAAGGCCTGTTGTTCGGCCCCGTCGGCCACGCCCAACCCGAAGGCGGGCAGGAGGCGACCTTCGGACAAGAGATCCAGGCTGGCCAGCTCTTTGGACAAAAGCACGGGATTGCGACCGGGAAGCACGAGGACGCTTGTGCCGAATTTCAGCTTCGTCGTCCGGCCGGCCGCGAAGGCCATGCCGACGATCGGATCGACGGCCCCCCCGGTGACGCGTTCAGAGAGCCACAGCGAGTCGAAACGGTGCTCTTCGAGCGCATCGACGAGACCGGCGAAGGCTTCCAATCCCTGGCCGCCCCCGTCCCGCAGGGCACCCGTGCCGAGTCCGAACCCGATCCGGATCTTCATACCGAGAGCCTACGATCTGCGGGCGCGCTACGGGCAGGGACCCGAACCCGATCCCCGCCCGTCGCACTCACGTTGTTCTCCGTGCGGTCTACGCCGCCGACGCCGACGACGCTGCCTCCGTGGCGACGGGCTCCAACGCGTAGGCGAGCACCTCGGTGACGTCGTCGGCCAGATGGAAGGTCATGGCCTCCCGAACGGCTTCGGGGACGTCATCGAGATCCGGGCCATTGCGAGCCGGTAGCACCACTTCGGTGAGACCGGCCCGGTGGGCGGCGAGAACTTTCTGCTTCACGCCGCCGATGGCGAGCACACGTCCTTGTAGGGTCACCTCGCCGGTCATACCGACGGTGGGCCGAACCGGACGGCCCGTCAAAAGACTGACGAGGGCGGTGGTCATGGTGACGCCTGCCGACGGACCGTCTTTGGGAACGGCACCGGCGGGGACGTGCACATGGAAACGGCGTCGATCAAACGCATCTCTGTCCACCCCAAGCGCCTCAGCGTGCGATCGCACATACGACAACGCGATCTCTGCCGATTCCCGCATGACATCACCAAGCTGTCCGGTGATGGTCAAGCCCGGCTCACCGGTCATGGCTCCGGCCTCGACGAACAACACGTCGCCGCCGGCGCCAGTAACGGCCAGCCCCGTCGCCACGCCAGGCACACTGGTGCGCTCCGCCACCTCGGCGAAGAACCTGGCCCGGCCGAGCCACTCGCGCACCCGCGACTCGTCCACGACCAGGGGCGCATCGGTGGGAGTCGAGGCGACCTGGACGGCGGCCTTACGCAAGACACGAGCCAGCGCCCGCTCGAGACTGCGGACTCCAGCCTCGCGGGTGTAGTCGCCGATGACCGTTCGCAACGCGTCCTCGGTGATCTCTACCTCACCGACGGCCAGACCGTGCCGCTCCACGAGGCGGACCCATAGGTGGTCCCGCGCGATCGCGACCTTCTCGTCCTCGGTGTAACCGTCCAGACGAACGACCTCCATCCTGTCCAGGAGTGGACCAGGAATGGTGTCGGCCGTGTTGGCGGTGGCGAGGAAAAGCACGTCGGACAGGTCGAGGTCCACGTCGAGATAGTGGTCGCGGAACGTGTGGTTCTGGGCAGGATCGAGCACCTCGAGCAGCGCCGACGAAGGGTCGCCGCGGAAATCGGAGCCGAGCTTGTCGATTTCGTCGAGGATGAACACCGGGTTCTTCGATTCGGCGCGCCGCAGACCCTGAATCACCTGCCCTGGCAGGGCGCCGATGTACGTCCGCCGGTGGCCGCGAATCTCGGCTTCGTCGCGGACGCCGCCGACCGAGAGCCGTACGAACTTGCGGCCCATCGCCTTAGCGATCGATTGGCCAAGCGAGGTTTTGCCGACGCCCGGCGGTCCGACGAAACACAGAATCGGTCCGCTGAGCCGTTTTTTGAGTTTTCCGACCGCCAGGTACTCGATGATCCGGTCTTTGACTTTGTCAAGATCGTAGTGATCTTCGTCGAGGATGGCGCGCGCCTTCCGGATGTCGATCGCATCGTTGGTCTCGGCATTCCACGGTAATTGCACCAGCCAGTCGAGGTAAGTCCGAATCACGCTGTACTCGGG
>CAXMLU010000667.1:0-2494 GCA_964194255.1 uncultured bacterium | reverse complement strand
TGTGTATAAGAGACAGCCTCTACGCAGTCGATGTTAAAACGATTTTCGTCAACTAACTAACTACACGGCTTCACTCCAACGGGCCCGCCCCTTGTTTCTTCACTTGACGCAACGTGTGGCACATACGCAGGCTCGGCCGTAGGGTCTTCTCCGTGCTCCTCTGCTCAGCGTGCGGGGCTTCCGTGTCGGCGTGGGAGGCGTGGGCGGCGTGGCGTGGGCGGCCCGCTGCCCGGAGTGCGGGGTGCGGGGTGCGGAGCGGACCTTGCGGCCCTTGCGGCCGCTGTCTCGCTTCCCGTCGGCCATGTGGTAGATGGCCGGGGCAAACGAGCCGCTCTGGTGAGCGTAGCGGTCGCGGCGGTGGTTGTGACGGACCAACGTCCTTCGTGTTCTATCTGGTTCGCCGAACAGGATGTTGTCCGCCGGGTCGTCCAGCTAGTCCGCCCAATGCCGCCCTGTCGGGTCAACTCCACTACGACATATGGCGTCGAACGGTCGTACGGACGATCTGCTGCTAGTTGACGATTGGAACATCGCCCCATACCAGCGCCGCCTGGTCCGTGGTGGCGACGCCTCCGCTAGGCTCGGCGGTGATCGCCAATCGTGACACGGTGGCCGGATCGAGACGGAAGGCGGTTGTGTCCGGGTGGGGGCCCAACAGGCCGAGCGACACCTGGGTGTACCCCCCGACGAGGCCCCACAGTTGGTAGGTCTGACTCGAGGAGAGCGCGGGGAGCGCGGCCTGTAGGAGATAGGCGCGGCCGTCGGGCAGGATGACCGCCTGCACCAGGTCGGCGTTTCGATCCGAGCGGAGCTCGACACGCTGTGCCTTAGGTTCAACGAGCGACGCAAGCGCCGCCTGCTGCACGCCGGAGGAACCTAGCGGCTGCAGGGCCGCCACCCGGTGGTCGAGGACCATGACGTGGCCGCCGAGCACGGCGATGACCAACGCCGCGGCGACCGCCAGCACAGCCTCTGCTCGCCCGTAAAGGCCGCCTGCCACGCCGCATCGGCGCCACAAGAGCAAGTCGAAGCTCCGGCGGCGCCTCTTCGAGGTCGGCGCTGATCCGGTCCCACACGCCGGGCGGGGCCGGGGCCCCGGTGCTGGCCATGAGGGCGGCGACCTGTCGGTGGAGGGCGAGCTCGGAGCGACAGCGTGGGCAGTCAAAGAGATGACGTCGCATGGCGTCGGCCTCTTCCTCTTCGACCGCGTCGAGTGCGAAGGCGCCTAACAACGCCTCGAATTCGGCGTCGGAACGGTCACCGGTCATGACAGGCGGCCACTCAGACGGCCTTCGGTCAACAGCCCTACCGTCTCCAACAAGCAGAACATAGGTCGACCTATTGATCGTATGGGAGAACCGGAGGAAATCGCCCTGGAATATCGCCTCGCTGTTCGTCGCAGTGGATCCGACCGGTCAGCGCGACTGAGCCGGCAGGACTGCGGTAGGCGCCCGCCCATGCGTCCTGCCTCCACCGCGCGATCACCGCCACCACACCGTCGTTGATATTGGCGAGCTTTCATCTCTATCTGTTCTTCGATGCAGCCTGACGACTCGGACGTGCTGCGACGGGACGTGGCCAGTTTCCCTGTCGGTCATCTCTCCGCCGACACGGCCGCGACGCCTTGCCCGGCGGGTCCGGCTCGCGACAGGACGTCCAACACGCAGTCAGCACCCGCACGCCGATGCGACGAGCCGCCATGCCTGTTGTGCCGACACACGTCCTTGAGCCCGCGAACCTGCAGCGCATGAAGCCAAAAAATTGGCGCCCCGGCCATCAGCCCTACGTGGCTACGAGACGCTGGAGCTCGCCTTAACCTGGCCCCGCTCCCGGGTCTCCCTCGGTCGCCAAAACGCGACGGTACCATCGGCTGGCTAATCCTCGCGGAGAGGACCGGCATTGCCGTCGTCGAGGACTACGTCAATGTGCTCGGGAGTGACAAGGAGATGGCCTCAGAAGGCCGATCCGCGTGGTTCCGGCAACGATCCCGTGTGACACCGCGGCCGAGCGGTGGCTGTCCGGTCACCGTCGACAAGGCCGCCGCAAGCGAACGTCTGCGGCGGAGGCCGAGTGTCGTCGAAGAGTCTGCACTCTGCGCAGATCAACCAGTCGCCCCGGTCAGCGTCAGGGAGCATGACGATCGGCTCGTTGCAGCGCGACAGACCGCTCGCAGCGTTGAGGAAATGAAGTTTGCGCGGGAACTCGCCCATGACGATCCCGCAATCACGAAAGTAGGTCGTGGACGGCACTCTATGCGCCGTGCGCAGCAGCCAGAGAGTGTCCCCAAGTTGCACCGCATGGCGCCCGCTATGACCCATGCGACAGACACCAGCACATGAAATTCGAAACACTAAGGTGGGGTGTTGTTGACATTCGGGTTTGTTTTTGTTTCGGAAACACGCGTTCAGGGTCGATGAGGTGTTCTGTCGACTACGGTGGAGGTACCGAGCGGGAAGCGAGGCCGGATAGCAGGCACTCCGGTGCTGTTGTAGGT
>CAXMLU010000666.1:0-1868 GCA_964194255.1 uncultured bacterium | reverse complement strand
TGGACTGCCAGATGCCCGAGATGGACGGCTACCACGCCACCACGGAGATCCGGCGCGTGGAAGGCGCCGGCCGGCGCACACCCATCATCGCTATGACCGCCCACGCGATGGCGGGGGACCGCGAAGCGTGCCTGGCGGTCGGGATGGACGACTACCTCACCAAGCCGGTGCGTATGGACTCGATCGAGGTCGTCCTCGATCGGTGGATCGACGGGCCGGGGGTTCCGGCGGAAGTTACCGAGACCGCCCACCCGTTGGAATCGGGCCCAGACCCGTTGGACCACGCCCAAATCGACATGCTCCGTCAACTCGACGACGGACAGGGCGAGATCCTGGCCGAGATCATCGGTCAATACCTCGAACAGACGGTCGACGAACGCCGAGGTCTCGGCCGGTCGGTGGTCGAAGGCGACCCGGAGTCCCTGCGGCGGAGGGCCCACGCCACCAAAGGCGCGAGTGCCAACGTCGGGGCCAACGAGCTCGCCGCCATCTGCGGGGAGTTAGAAGCGCAAGGCCGGTTCGGGCAGCTTGATGGAGCGGGCCAGCTCTTGGAGCGATTCGACACCGAGTTCGCCAGGGTCCGCACCTCCCTCGATCTCCTGACGGAAAAGCATCTGACATGAAAGTCCTTGTCGCCGACGACGATGCCACCTGCCGGCTGACCCTCAAGGCGATCGTCAGCCGCCTGGGCCACGAGTGTCTGGTGGCCAGTGATGGAGACAGCGCGTGGGCCATGCTGCACGCCGAGCCGATCGACGTCCTGCTCACCGACTGGATGATGCCCGGCATGGACGGTCCCGAACTGTGCCGACGGGTGCGTGACGACTTGACCGAGCGATACACGTACATCGTTCTGATCACGTCGCTGGCCGACGAGGAGGACGTGCTCTCGGGGATGAAAGCGGGGGCCGATGATTACCTGGCCAAGCCGGTCGAACCCTTCCAGGTCAAAACCCGACTGGTCGCCGCCAGCCGCGTGACCGCACTCCACCACCAGATCGGGGAGATCCGCCTGGAGCTCGAGCGGGTGAACAACGAACTGATGGCGCTGTCCCGTACCGACCCTCTCACCGCGCTGGGCAACCGGCGCCGTATGGACGAGGACCTCGCCGCCGCCCACGCTCGTGCGTTGCGATCGGACCGACCGTACAGCCTGGCTCTGTTCGACGTCGATCAGTTCAAGGCGTTCAACGATCACTACGGCCACCCCGAGGGCGATGAAACGCTACGAGCGGTGGGCCGAATCTTCAGTGCCGCCCGGCGTCAGGGGGAAGGCGTCTACCGTTTTGGTGGTGAGGAGTTTGTGCTCCTGATGCCCGATGAGACGATGGATGGAGCCATGAAGGCGGCCGAGCGGTTGCGGAAGTTGGTCGAGGCCGAGGCCATCTCTCACATGGCGCAGAGCTTCCCGGGCGTGGTAACCCTCAGCGGAGGTGTCTCCACGTGGTGGCCCGGCTCGACCCGCACGGCGGACGACATGGTGAGTGCGGCCGATGAAGCCTTGTATATGGCCAAGTCCCGCGGTCGCAACCAGGTGTGCGTCGCCGAGGCCGCACCGGCCTGATCGCGCCCTACGCGGCGCGCACGCCGAGCAGCCAGTAGCCGGCACAGTTCGGGCAGGCGGTGACGCCAACGAACAGCAGCGGATTCGTCACTCCGGGTGAAGGCGCAGGCCGCGCCGGTCCTCCGCTTGACATGCCGACCCCGGATCCGAGGAACCCGGCGTCGCCGAAGGTGAAGACGCCGCCGTCGGAGGCGACCAACCAGTAGCCGCCGCCATCAGGCGTCGCGGCCATGCCCGCGACCGGGCGGTTGAGGTGGAGGAAGCCCGCCGACCCGAAGAACCGCGCATCACCGAACGTGAAGAC
>CAXMLU010000665.1:0-6877 GCA_964194255.1 uncultured bacterium | reverse complement strand
GGGCCAACCCGGTGTGGCAGGCGGCCATCCGCAAGCGCGGGATCACCGATTTTCAGACGGTGCAGGTGGATCCGTGGCCGGCCGGACGGTTCGGCTATCCCGAGGAGGAGGGGCGGCGGCTGGGCCGCGCCATCTCGTACCTGCGGGAGAGCCCCGACGACAACGGTCACGCCCGCCCGATCGAGGGGGTCATCGCGGTCGTGGATCTGGGCACCGCCGAGGTGCTGTCCATCGAGGATCACGGCTCCGTTCCCATCCCGACGGCCACGGGGCGGTACGTGAGCGGTAAAGCCGGCCCGTTCCGCTCTGATCTCAAGCCGATTGAGATCGTCCAGCCGGAGGGACCCAGCTTCAGCATCGACGGCAACGTGGTGCGCTGGCAGCGCTGGTCGATGCGGGTCAGCCTCGATCCCCACGAAGGACTGGTCTTCCATTCGATCGGCTACGAGGACCAGGGCCGCGTGCGGCCGATCCTCTATCGGGCATCGGTGACCGAGATGGTCGTTCCCTACGGCGATCCCGGTCCGATGCACGGCTGGAAGAACGCTTTCGATGCCAGCGAATGGGGCCTTGGGAAGATGGCGAACTCGTTGGAGCTCGGCTGCGATTGCCTGGGGGAGATCCGCTATCTCGACGCGGCCATGACTGGTGAACGAGGTAACGCCTACGTGATCAAGAACGCCATCTGCATCCACGAAGAAGATGCGGGTATCGGCTGGAAGCACGTTGACCATGCGGTTGGGACGACCGAGGTCCGACGGTCCCGCCGGCTGGTCGTCAGCTCGATTGTCACCGCCGGAAACTACGACTATGGGTTTTATTGGTACTTCTACCTGGACGGCAGCATCCAGATGGAGGTGAAGCTGACCGGGATCGTCACCACCATCGCTCTGAGTCCGGGCGACGTTCCACGCCACGCCACGCGCATCACACCCGAACTGGCGGCGCCCAACCATCAGCACCTCTTCAACGCCCGCCTCGACTTCGACATCGAGGGGCCGCTCAACTCGGTCTACGAGGTCGACACCGTGGCTGAGGAGGCCGGTCCGGACAACCCTTGGGGCAATGCTTTTGCGGCCCACGCCACCCTGCTCGAAACCGAACTGGCGGCTCAGCGGGTAGTCGCTCCCGATTGCAGCCGGGTGTGGAAGATCGTGAACGCCAGCGTCCGCAATGCCGCGGGCGATCCGGTTGCCTACAAACTTGTCCCCGGACCGACCCCCACGCTCCTGGCCAGCCCCGAGTCGAGCATCGGCCGGCGGGCCGGCTTCGCCACCAGAAATCTCTGGGTTACCCCTTACGACCCGAACGAGCGCTGGGCCGCCGGCGACTATCCCAACCAGCATCAGGGCGGTGACGGGCTACCCCGTTGGACGGCGGCCGACCGGTCAATCGTCGATACCGATGTAGTCGTCTGGCACACGTTCGGCGTCACCCACATCGTCCGGCCCGAAGAGTGGCCCGTCATGCCCGTGGAATCGACCGGTTTCTGGCTCGTCCCGACCGGCTTCTTCGATGGGAACCCGTCCCTCGACGTCCCCCCCGGGCACTGCCATTGAGCGGACGAGCCGTCGAGGACCTTGTGGCCTACGGTGGAGACGTGACCAAGGGCGACAGCAAGCGGTACGAGAAGGAGCTGCGGCGACTACAAATCGAACTGGTCAAGATGCAGGAATGGGTCAAGGCCAAGGGTAAACGGGTCGCTGTGGTCTTCGAGGGACGCGATGCGGCCGGTAAGGGCGGCGTCATCAGTCGGATCGGCCAGTATCTGAACCCTCGGGTGGTTCGGGTGGTCGCGTTGCCGGCCCCCACCGAACGACAGCGCACGCAGTGGTACTTCCAGCGCTATGTCGAGCAACTGCCGGCGGGCGGTGAGATCGTGCTCTTCGACCGCTCCTGGTACAACCGGGCCGGGGTGGAGTACGTCATGGGGTTCTGCACCAGCGCCGAGCACAAACTCTTCCTTCGCCAGTGCCCCGTCTTCGAGGATCTGCTCATCGATTCCAATCTCCTGCTGACCAAGTACTGGTTCTCCGTGAGCGACGAGGAACAAGAGTGCCGTTTTGCCGCGCGCCTCAACAATCCGCTCAAGCACTGGAAACTCAGTCCGATGGATCTGGAATCTCGCAAGCGTTGGGTCGAGTACTCGCGAGCCAAAGACATCATGTTCGTGCACTGCGACACGCCGAAGTCACCCTGGTGGGTCGTCGAGGCCGACGACAAGCCGCGCGCTCGCATCAACTGCATTGCCCATCTGTTGTCCCAGGTGCCCTACGAGAACGTGCTCCAACCGCCTCTCACCCTGCCGCCCAGACAGCCCGATCAGGGCTATGTCCGCCCGGATCGAAGTCTGTACCACTACGTTCCCGATCACGCCGCCACCATCGAGTAATGACGGCCCGCCAAATGGCCGCGGCCGTCTATGTCGGTGACGGGAGGATCGCGGTACAAGAGCTCGGTGTCCCTGTCCCGCGTCCTGACGAGGTCCTCGTCCAGGTATCCCACTGCGGGGTGTGCGGCACCGATCTCCACTTGGTGCTCGAGGGATATGCCCGGGCGGGCTCCGTACTCGGCCACGAGTGGTCGGGCACCGTGGTCGCATCCGGCGACGATGTCCACGGATGGGAGGCGGGCGCCCGGGTGGTGGCGACCCCGACGCCCGGATGCGGCGCCTGCCGGGCCTGCATCCGCGGTCGCCCCTCGGTGTGCTTGCGTCGGGCCCCGGCCGACCTTCTGTCGTTCCGCGGCGCGTTCTGTGAGTACGTGAGCGTTCGCGCCGATCGGCTGGCGCGGATCCCCGATGAGTTGACCACTCGGGCGGCGGCGCTGACCGAACCGACCGCCATCGCCATCCACACCGTCAATCTGGCGGCGGTGGCGCCTGATGACCGCGTCCTCATCACCGGCGCTGGACCGGTCGGGCTGCTGACCATCGCCGCACTTCGCGCTCGAGGTGTCGACGACATCACGGTGACCGAACCCTCGCCGGTGCGCCGAGCGCGCGCCGTCGCCGTCGGCGCGTCCCGAGCAGTCGGCCCCGAGACCCTGGCCCGCGCCCCGATGGGAAGGCCGGTCGACGAGCCATACACCGTCGCCTTCGAGTGCTCCGGACGGGCCAACGCTGCCGAGGCCGCGCTCGACCAACTGGACTACGCCGGCACGCTGATGTTCGTCGGCACCGGCCGGGAGTCTCCTCGCGTGAACCACAATCGAACGATCGTCCTCGAGCTGACCATCATGGGCGCCTACAACTACGACGCCGACGGGTTCGCTCCCGCCCTCGAGTTGCTGGCGGGCGGCACCATGCCCCTCGAACTGCTGATCGAACCGGACGACGTGTCATTGAGGGGCCTTTTCCCGGCCATGGAGCGCCTCTCCCGGGGGGAGATCCCAGGCAAGGTCCTCGTCAGCCCGGCGATGCCGTCGTGAGCGAGCGGGCGTTCCGGCCTCGCCTCAACCACGTCGCCATCAGTATCGACCCAGCGATCCTCGACGAGCCCGGACGAGCCGCGGTGCTCGACTTCTACGGCGAGGTCTTCGGGTGGACGGAGGGCGACAACACCGGTGAGTCGGGCAACCCGCTCATCCTGTACACCGGCGAGTTCGGTCAGTTCGTATACCTCTTGCCGGCCGACCCCTACCTCGTCGCTCCGTCGCTCGACCATTTCGGGCTCGAGGTGGCGACGGTGGAAGAACTCGAAACCCTCGTACAGCGGGCCAAGGCCTACCAAGCCCGCGACGACCGGGTTGAGATCATCGACATACACGCCAGGACCACGCACGGCCCCAGCCATGACTACATCCTGACCAGCGCGTACGTGGGCTACCTGCTGCCCTTGATGCTCGAACTTCAACACTTGGCCCGGCAAGAGCGTCCCGCGGAGTAACCCGGCTCAAGCCACGAGCACTTCGGTGGTGCGGTCGGGGTGATAGCGGATGACCCGGACCACCAAGTTCGATACGTCGTCGATCCCGCCGATCACGGTTACCTCTTCGATGTCGGCAGCGCTGCCCCTGAACGAATCGATGGGCAAGAACGTGGCGCGGCTCCGGCACGGGCAGCGTGTCCACGGCACCGGCTCGCTCGAGTTGACCGTGCTGACTTCAGTCCAGGCGACGGCCGCCAGCAGCTTGGCTGTATCGAACACGACCACGTCTTGGCCTTCGGACTCCTGGTACCGGCCGAGCAACGTCGTCAGTTCCTTCTGCCGCGTGAAGAAGAACACCCGCTCGTTCAGGATTTCGAGCCACTCGGCTTGCGAGATCCCGTCCAGGTGGGACTCGATCTTGGCCCGCACCATCGGTCGCTGGTCGCGGATCGTGACGTTGTGTCCGGATTCGAGAAGCAGATCGATGTTCTTGTCTCGCGCCGCGATCGGATGGGGGCGACCGGATCCATCAAGCAACTCGCCGGCCGTCCGCAGCCCGAGGTCGGCGATGGCCGGCCACGCGCCGTAGGCCGACGCATGAAAGACCACCTTGCGCAGTTTGGCGAGTGCGTCGCCGGGGCGTTGTGGCGAGGCCGTAGCAGGGGCGGGGCGGGTTCTCAGCGCCGACCTGGGGGCTGGACGGCGACCGGGTGGAGCGGCGGGCGCGGCTTTGGCGGCGGCCCGCTGTCTGCAAAAGGTGCACCACGAAGGGTCGAGACCGTGCGGGCACTCCTCATCGGGCACGACCCGACCTTATCTCCGCTGGCGGCCGGTGACTTTCGGCGCCTAGCTACGGCGTGTCGATCGGGACTGAGGTACGACATACTCGCGGCATGGAGTTCAAGGATCTGGTGGTGAAGGACGAAGGACCGGTCACCGAGATCATGTTGAACCGACCGGACCGGCGCAACGCCTTGTCGCTCTCTCTGATGACCGAGCTCACGACCGCCCTTGGCCAGTCGAAGGGGCGGGTGATCGTCCTGGCTGGCGCTGGTCCGAGTTTCTCGGCCGGTCACGATCTGTCCGAGATGGTGGGGCGTTCGATGTCGTTCTACCGGGAGCTGTTCGATGCCTGCACGGTCCTGATGGAGACGCTCCAGGAGATGCCTCAGCCGGTGATCGCCAAGGTCCATGGCGTGGCCACGGCTGCTGGCTGTCAGCTGGTGGCGGGCTGCGATCTGGCGATAGCCGCCGAGGAGGCCCGGTTTGCGACGCCCGGCGTGAAGATCGGCTTGTTCTGCTCAACGCCTATGGTCCCGCTGTCACGGGCCATCGGCCGCAAGCGGGCGATGGAGATGCTTTTGACCGGCGCGTTTGTGGATGCTCACACCGCCGCCCAGTGGGGTTTGATCAACCGGGTCGTGCCGGCTGCGGAGCTCGACGCCGCCGTCGACGACCTGGCCGCCCGCGTCCTGGATGCCAGTCCCCTCACCGTTGCGATCGGCAAGGAAACCTTCTATCGGCAGGTGGACCTTGATCAGCGCCAAGCGTACGACTTGGCCAAGAATGTGATGTCGCTCAATGCCCTGGCCGACGACGCGCAGGAGGGTATACGCGCCTTCCTGGACAAGCGGCCGCCGAAGTGGACGGGCTCCTGAGCGACGTTCAGTCCCGCCGCCGGCGCTGAGGAAGATCGGAGAGGACGATGCTCATCAGTAGCCAGGCAGCGGCGGTGGCGGCGAGAAGGAAGCACACGATCGCCAACGACGGATAGCCGAACAGCTTTGACCTTGTATTGATCCGCATCATGAGGGCGGCTCCGACGACAAGGGCGGCGATGACCAGACCGGCCGTCAGGCGGTTGGCCAGCTTCTGGACGCCGCGCATCAGCTCTCGTTCATCAATGCCTTGGACCTTGAGGGTGAGCTGTCCTTCCGTCAGGGCATCCATGACCTTGTTGATCCGGCCGGGAAGCTTTTCGGCGAACTCCCTGGCGTCCGTGGCCGCGGCCATGAGATTGGTCGGCGATGCGCTCTGGAGCATCTTCTGGCGCATGATCTCGGCGGCGTGCCGCTCGATGGTCGGATTCGGTTCGAAGTTCGGATCGAGAATGCGGGCCACTTCGTCGAGGTTCAGGAGCGCCTTGCCCATCATGGTCAACTCGCTCGGCGGCTGGAGTCCTGTCTCGCCCGCCGCCTGGAGCAGCTGGCCCAGCACGGTCCCGGCCTGAACGTCGGCCACGGCCAGCTCGGTGTCGCCGGTCCCCAGATCGGTAACCCGGCGCCGGAAGGCGTCCTGATCGAAGCCAGCCAACTTTGTGCCCAGGCCGACCATGACTTCGGCGGCATCCGCGCCCCCTCCGCCGCTCACGGCCAGCAGGAGCTTGCTCACGGCGGAGGGCCTTGAGATAGACCGGTGGAAGCAGGTCGGCGCGTGTCGACAGCACTTGGCCGAGCTTCGCGAACGTCGGGCCCATGGCCTCCAGGTCACGGGCGAGATCCGCCGCGTCCTGTACCGATGCGCTCTGGTCGTCGCCGGTCTCCAGGACGTCCTCCAAGCCGGCTTGGCGGACGAGGTCCATGCGTCCGTGCGTGAGGAGCAAGCGGGCGATGTCCCGATAGCGAGACAGGTGGCGTGGCCGGAGGGTGTTAGCCATCGGCCTGGGGATGCGATTGGTGGGGTAACTGACCAGCACGCCTCCCCTTACCGTTTCCCCACCCGAATGCACCGCCGACGCAAAAGGGAATACGAGACGGGTCCGTTTCGGTTACTGTGACTATATCGATACGAGACGTCCTCGTATTGAAGCAAAGGAGTGGCGGCGTGCGGTCGAGTGTGAAGGACCCGGAGGTCATGTATCAGCGCCGCTGGCTGACGTTGCTGGTGCTGTGCGTCAGCTTGATGGTCATTGGCCTGGACAACACCATCCTGAACGTGGCCCTGCCCACCCTCAGCCGACAGCTCCACGCCTCCACCAGCCAGCTGCAGTGGATCGTCGACGCCTACAC
>CAXMLU010000664.1:0-5969 GCA_964194255.1 uncultured bacterium | reverse complement strand
CCGCACCCTGTGCTCGCGCCAGTTTCTGTGCCCGGTCCGGCACTCGGGGCGATGCCCCATGTCGATAGGAGCGCTCGTTCGGGGACACCTTGTGCCCATCAGAGCGCGCCCCGAGCCGTCTGATTGAGAATCCACCTAGGCGTTGCGGCTGGTTCGTAGCGTTCAGAGATCCTGACGGGCTGGCTCCCGAGCCGTCTGCCGACCTTGGTCTGGCTTCCGTACGAGGTGCCTAGCCTGTCGGGTCTCGCCGTGGTGTGGCTCGAAAGAGGCGCGAGCGCCGACCGATCTGAAATCAGACATGCCTGCCGCGGTTCTTCAATCCGACGATGAGAAGGAGACGGCCGTGGCAGTGATGATCGGAGTCGACCCGCACAAGGGGTCGCATACCGCGTCGACGATCGACGAGTGCGAGGTGCCGCTCGGCTCGCTTCGAGTACGCGCCGCGGCGGGCCAGGTCGCTGGGTTGTTGGAGTGGGCAGCGCAGTTCGAGCAGCGGACGTGGGCTGTGGAGGGCGCCGGCGGCATCGGGTATCTGTTGGCCCAGCAGCTCGTGTCCGCTGGTGAGCGCGTCGTGGACGTCCAACCGAAGCTGGCAGCCCGGCTGCTGGCGACGGCGTCGACGAACAAGAACGACCCGAACGACGCCCGCTCGGTGGCCGTCGCCGCGCTCCGGTCGCCGACGCTGACCGAGGTTCACACCGAGGATCACGCGGCGGTGATGAAGATCTGGGCCAAGCGCCACCGCGATCTCGGCTCGCATCGCACCCGGGTGGCCTGTCGACTGCACGCCGTGTTATGCGAGCTGGTCCCCGGCGGCTATTCCGGGGAGATCTATGCAGCAAAGGCAGCACAAATGCTCGACGAGCTCGAGCCCCAGGGAGCGGTTGGCGCCGCCCGCCACGACCTCGCCCGTGACCTGCTGGCCGACCTCGTCTCCCTCGATGAGCAGCGGACCGACACCAAAAGACGCATCGCCGCTATCGTCGCCGCGTCCAAGACGACCAGCACAGAGATCTTCGGTGTCGGCCCGATCGTGGCTGCCAACGTCATCAAACCACGCCATCCACATGGCCGCCATCACCCAAATCCGGAACCGTCACAGCGAAGGGCGCGCCTACTACGACCGCAAGATCGCCGAGGGCAAGACCGGCAAAGAAGCGATCCGTGCGCTCAAGCGGCGCATCAGCGACGCCATCTACAACCATCACCGCGCCGACGCTCTGCGAGCCGCCCGAGCCAACGGCGAGGGCCCGGGAGGGCAGACGGGGAACGACTCTGACGCCAGCGCGGCCGGCTCACACCCCGAACACCGGCTCTTCGACCAAGCCACTCCCGGGCCCAAACCGAGCCTACGGCAACCAGCCGGCCGCACCTCCGCCCGGCGTCCAACTCGCTCCTCAAAAACGACCCAGAAAGCCTCTTGACACAAAGAGGACTCGATATGTCTGTCGGCGCGACGGCACCGACGCCTCCAATGGTTTTCCCGATTGAACCTTCGGTCGTGGCCCAGCATGCAGACAACCTACGAGTGCGCGACGCTCCGGGGTTATCGCAGTACCCCGGCCGCCAGGGAGGAGATGCACACGGGAATGACCGAGGGCCGGACACGTCCAAACGACGGACCGATGCCTCAGGTGGGCGCGTTGACTGCGCCCGTCGACGTACCCTTGGTCGGCCGGGAACGGGAGTTGGCTCTTCTCGAGGCTCTCGTAACCCAGGCCGGCGAGGGACGAGGGCGCATCGCCCTCGTCAGCGGTGAGGCCGGCATCGGCAAGACCCGACTGGTCAATGAGCTCCGCCGAGCGAACCACGCCGGACCAGCTTGGTTCGTCACTGGCAGTGCCTTTCCCGATGACGCCTCCGTCGCCTTCGGGCCCCTGGCCGAATCGCTGCGCGACGCGCGTCGGCGCCACCCGGCGCTCTGGGAAGCCGCCCGCGCCCGCTCGGCGCCTCTGTCTGCGATCGCGCCGGAGCTCGGCGGGGAGGCCGGTTACGGGCGTGCTGGCGCACCCGCGGACTTGCCGGTCCTCTTCGAAGCACTCCTTGATGCGGTCGAGGAGGCATGCACGGACGGCCCGTGCGTGTGGGTTCTCGAGGATCTCCACTCGGCGGACGCATCGACATGGCAGTTCGTAAAGCACACCATTCGACGCATAAGCGAGCTCCCCCTCGTGCTAATAGCCACCTATCGCGAGGACGAAGTAGGGCCTCGCCACGCCTGGTGGCAGCGTCTGGTCTCGGTCGGGAGCCGGGGGGAAGTCGAAGTCGTCCGCCTGGCGCGGCTGACCGAGGAGGAGACTTCCGCGCTGGTGGCGATGCTGGCGCCGGCTCTGTCGGAGCAGGAGGCGCGGGATGTCGGGCTGCGCAGCGCCGGCACCCCGCTGTTCGTTGAGGAGCTGGCGGCGTTGGTCGCGGCGAGCGGAGGACCCCTCCCACCGCTCCCCGAGATCGTTCGGGTGACCTTCCTGGACCGGGCAGGTCGACTGTCGGCGCTAGGTCGGGAGTTCCTCGATGTCGTTGCTGTCGCCGGCAGCGACGCCGAGGATGACCTCTTTCTTTCACTCGATCTACCGCCGTTCGACGAACCCCTCGCCGAGTGCCAGTCGGTGGGATTGGTCCTCCGCAGAGACGACGGAGTGACGTTCTTCCGCCACCCGTTGCTTCTCGACGCGGCGTACCTGGCAGTCGCCCCATCACGCCGGGCGCGCCTGCACCGGCAGGTGGGCGAGGCGCTGGCCGAGCGGGGCACCAGTACGGCCGAGCGGGTGGCGCGCCACGTCGAGCGAGCTGGGCGACCTGCGCAGGCGCTGGAAGCGCTCGAAGCCGCGACGAGAGATGCCAGACAGGTAGGCAACGTGGGTCGAGCCGCTTCGCTGATCCAGATGACCGTCGATCTCGCGCGACGCCATCCCGGGCTTGGCCGCTCGGTGGAGGAGCTCGAGCTGGTGGCCATCGGGGATATGTTCAGCGCTGGTCGCTGGACGGACCTCGACCCCCTCATCCGGGGACGATGGAGTGAGCGACAGCTACTCGAGCCGCGGGAGCGTGCTTGGCTGGCGGGTGTCTTCGTTCTTCATCTCTTCTGGACGGGATCGATGAGCGAGGCCGACGCCGTCGGGCAGCAGGAGATCGTTCATCTCGAGCAGACCGGCCACCTGGAGATCGGTGCGATGTTGCTGGCTCAGACGGCGTTCATCGCGTGGTTCCGGGGCGATGGCCAAAGAGCCCTCACAGTCGGACGTCGGGCGATCGAGATCGCCGGCGTGGCAGGCGATGCGGAGGCGGAGTGTCGGGCCAGTAATGCAGTCGCCAACGCCACCTTCCAGCTCGACCACGACCGAGTCGCAGCTGCCCAGAGCCATTGGGAGAATGCCAGATTCGCTCGCGCCCGCGGCCTTGCTGTGGCTGAGGCCAATGCGCTGTGGAGCGCGTCCCATTTCATCGCGACGATGGAGTCCTACGAGGCCGCAGAGCGGGCGGCCGAAAGGGCCGGAACGTGGTACGCCGAGCCGGCCCGAGTGTGGAAGGGGATGCTTCACGTCATTGAGGGGACCCCCGACGAGGCCGAGGCGATCTTCGTCCGAGTCGGTTCGCAGATTCGCAACGGAGTCCCGGCCATGGCCGGTTGGATGGACACGGTCGAAGCTTGGCTGTTTCTCCACCGCGGTGATCTGGAGGAAGCTCGTCGACTACTCAACGGGTCCGCGGGTCGATCCGAGGCCGCCCACCTGACGGTGTGGGCCGATCAGCGGTCGGCCGCCGAAGGTTGGCTGGCCTGGGAAGAGGGTCGCTGGGCCGACGCGGCCGACTGGTTGGGCAAGGCCGAGGAGGAATGCGGGCGGGGGGGCTACCACCTCACTGTCGGCGGTCCGATCCTGCTCCCCCTCCACGTGGATGCGCTCCTACGGCTGCGGCGAAGAAGCCAAGCCGAGAGCCTCATCGAGCGAGTCAGGCACGCCTATCCCGCACCAGACCGGTTCTTTGATGCCTCGGCTGCGGCAGCGACGTTCCGGTTGCGTCCCACCGCTCCATCGGCTGCGGAAGCCATCCGACACGCTGACGACGCGCCTTGGCCGTGGCTGGCCGCCCATATCCTGTGCTGGAAAGGAGAACTCCTGCGAGACCGCCGAGCCATAGGAGCCGCGCGCGAGTGCTTCGAACGGCTCGACGCGCACGCCGGCCTGCGGCGGACAGACGCCGTCCTTGCCGCGCTGAGTGGACGGGCGATACCAGGGCGCACGCCTGTCAGTGGCCTCTCGGCGCGCGAGCTCGAGATCGCGGGGCTGATCGCGTCCGGGATGACCAACCCCGCCATCAGCCGACGGCTTCACCTCAGCCGCCCCACCGTCGCCAGCCACGTTGCCCACATCCTCACCAAGCTGGGGTTCTCGTCGCGCGCGCAGGTCGCAGCGTGGTTCGCCGACCAGCAGGCATCCCGAGATGATGGGGAATCATCTACCTGAACGATGTCGCCCGGTGCTGTCCATGGGACAGTTCCGTCACAGGCAGCAATGACAGGAGGACGAGATGGCCGTGCAGACACCACCCCGAACCGGGACCGTCGAGGTCAACGGTGCTCAGCTGTACTACGAGTTGCGGGGAGCAGGGCCCACCGTGGTCTTGGTCCCCGGTACCACGGGTGACGCGGGCCATTTCGACTACGTCGCCGACCTGTTGGCCGAAGAATTCACCTGCGTGACCTACGACCGACGGGGCAATTCACGCAGCCCCCGCCCGGACGGCTGGGCCCAAACCTCGACCGACGAGCAGGCCGACGACCTCTCCGGACTCATTACCGCCCTCGGCATAGGACCAGCAGCCGTCTATGGAACCAGTGTCGGCGCCATCATCGCCCTGGCCACTGTCCTGCGTCACGAGCGGTGGCTTCGGGTGGCCATCCTTCATGAGCCGCCCCTCATGTCCGTGCTCGCTCACCCCGAGGAAGCCATGGGTGTCGTACAACCCATCGTTGAGGCGGGCATGGCCCGCGGCGGCTCGAGCGGAGCGCTCGAGGCATTCCTCGGCTTCGCCGCGGGCGACTCCCTCGGAGCGCTTCCCCGCCCGACCGTGGCGCGAATGATGGGTAATGCCGACGTGGTCTTCGGAGTCGAGTTCGGGTCGCTCGAGTCTTGGCGTCCCGACGAGGATGCTCTCGCTCGCGTCGCCATCCCCGTCAACGTGATGTGCGGTCAGCTGAGCGCACCGTTCTTCGCCGAGGCGAGCAACTGGGTCGCCGAGCACCTCGGCACGGCGGTGATGCCCGCGCCGGGCTCGCACCAGCCCAACTTTGACCGACCCCAGGAGCTCGTCGCCGCTATCCGTCCGTTGCTGAACGCCGGCAGCACGATCGCTCCCGGGTAACGCCGCCGCCCCCTTCCTGGGGTCGGCCCCGGCGCCCGTCCGAGGACGGAGTACAGAACTCCGGGGCTCCGCTGACAGTGACGACGAATTGGCGCATCGCGACGCCGCACATAGTCGCGCGTTCTGCTCGACAATCCGCGCCCCGAACAGCGTCCCAGAATGTGCGTCGAAGACCCCGTCCTCGACTAGCCCCGAACGCCGGGGCCGGGTCACGCGTGGGGCCGTCGTCAGGAGGGCGACGTTCTGTTGCGTCGCTAGTCGTAGAGGTCGCGTTACGAGGCATCGTTCGGGCGCGGTCTGGGCCCGGACAAGGAGATGAGCGTTCCCCGCCCAGATCGAATATTCGGTGGCACACACGCCGCGGTTACTCATGGCGTTGGCGATGTTGGCAAAATGGGCCGCCGACTACAGCACCGGCGAGCGCCGACCCCGATCCGATGCCGGCGTTGCGCGAGCTGATTGACGCCGGCGAGTTGCGTTCCGTTCCGGCCACGTCGCTGTCGTAAAACGCCGGCGGCGCCGGTAACCGGTTCAGTGCGAACCGGTGACCAGCGCACGCACGTGGATCAGGCGAGGTCGAACCGATCGAGGTTCATGACCTTGTCCCA
>CAXMLU010000663.1:0-10692 GCA_964194255.1 uncultured bacterium | reverse complement strand
GTGGAGGCCATCTCGGTCCTCGGACCGGACGGTGAGGGAGCCGACCATCTCGAAGAGGAGTTGGGTGATGTCCTGCTCCAGGTGGTGTTGCACGCCACCATCGCCGCCGAGGAAGGCTGGTTCACGCTGGCCGACGTGGCGCGCGGCATCCACGACAAGATGGTCGCCCGCCATCCGCACGTCTTCGGGTTGGCCACAGCGGACACGGCGTCGGCGGTGCAGGCCAACTGGGAGCAGCTGAAGGCAGCCGAGAGAAAGGGCGCGGCCGACGCCGTCGACGTGGGGTCCTTGTTCGAGGAGGTCTCCGGCGACCTACCCGCCCTGTTGTACGCGGTCGGCCTCCAGAAGGCGGCGGCCAAGGTCGGCTTCGATTGGCCATCATCGGATGGACCCCTGGCCAAGGTCGATGAGGAGCTGGCCGAGCTGCGGGCCGAGGTGCGGGCCGCCCCGGACCGAAGGCGACAGGAAGACGAATTCGGCGACCTGCTGTTCGCCTGTGTCAACGTGGGCCGCCACTTCGGAATCGATCCCGAAGTGGCCCTGCGCGCCGCCGCGGCCCGGTTCCGGACCCGGGTACGGGCGGTCGAGAGCCGCGCCGGCGACCGGCTGGCGACCCTCGATCTGGCCGGCCTCGACGCCCGCTGGGACGAGGTCAAGCGGGACGAGGGGTGACCGGGGGGCCAGGCAGCACGCGGTAGCGTGTTTCCCCACCAGCCACAGGAGCCACAACAGAACCATGTCCGCCATCGAGCACATCGCGGCACGAGAGGTCCTGGACTCACGCGGCAACCCCACCGTCGAGGTCGAGGTGTTCCTCGAGTCGGGCGCCAAAGGCCGGGCTCTGGTGCCGTCCGGGGCGTCCACCGGCGCGCGTGAAGCGGTCGAGCGGCGGGATACCAAAGACAAGGACCGGTACGGCGGCAAAGGCGTGATGGGGGCCGTGGCCAACGTCAACGGCGAGATCGCCGACGACCTCGAGGGCAAGGAGGCCCTGGATCAGCGCAGCATCGACCTGGCCCTGATCGACCTGGACGGCACCGACAACAAGTCCCGGCTCGGAGCCAACGCCATCCTCGGGGTGTCGCTGGCCGTCGCCAAAGCGTCAGCCGACGAGCTCGAGTTGCCGCTCTATCGGTACGTCGGCGGGGCCAACGCGCACGTCCTGCCCGTCCCCATGATGAACGTGATCAACGGCG
Source organism: uncultured bacterium (assembly GCA_964194255.1). Classification (GTDB taxonomy): domain Bacteria; phylum Actinomycetota; class Acidimicrobiia; order Acidimicrobiales; family CAXMLU01; genus CAXMLU01. The sequence goes on along the minus strand of CAXMLU010000663.1, from coordinate 9,496 downwards.
GCGTCCACGCCGACAACAACATCGATCTGCAGGAGTTCATGATCGTGCCCGTCGGTGCCGCCTCTTACCGCGAAGGCCTGCGCTGGGGGGCTGAGTGCTACCACGGGTTGAAGCAGATCCTGTCCGAGCGGGGGCTGTCCACGGCCGTCGGTGACGAGGGCGGGTTCGCGCCCGACCTGCCGTCGAACGAGGAGGCGGTACGTCTCCTCGTGGAAGCCATCGAGAAGGCAGGCCGTACCCCCGGCACCGACCTGGCCATCGCCATCGACGCCGCGTCCAGCGAGATCTTCAAGGACGGCGAGTACCAACTGGTTAGTGAGGGCCGCAACCTCGGCAGTGCCGAGTTCGCCGCCTACCTGACCGACCTGGTCGACCGGTATCCGATCGTGTCCATCGAGGATGGCATGGCCGAGGAGGACTGGGATGGCTGGGCCGTGCTGACAGCCCGCCTCGGCATGCGCATCCAGTTGGTCGGAGACGATCTCTTCTGTACCAACGTGGAGCGCTTGGAACGAGGCATCAGGGAGGGTGTGGCGAACTCGATCCTCATCAAGGTCAACCAGATCGGGACGCTGACCGAGACGCTGGAGGCCGTCGACCTGGCCACCCGCAGCGCCTACACATCGGTCATGTCGCACCGTTCGGGGGAGACCGAGGACACGACCATCGCCGATCTCGCCGTCGCCACCAACTGCGGGCAGATCAAGGCCGGCGCGCCGGCCCGTTCGGATCGGGTGGCCAAGTACAACCAACTGTTGCGCATCGAAGAGGACCTGGCCGGCGCAGCCGCCTACCGCGGCCTGTCCGCAATCGCCGGGGAGGGCCGTCGGCGGTGACCTTCCGGCGCATGATGTGGCCTCTCGTGGTGGCGGTGACGCTGGCCGGAATGGTCTTCGTGTTCTTCCTCCCTGGCCGCACGCTCCTCCAGCAACGAGCCAGCCTGGCGGCGGCCGCGACCCGCGTCCGCGTCCTGTCGGCCGAGAATGCCAAGCTCACCACGCGCGTCCAGCAACTGCACTCGAGCGCCGAGATCGAACAGCTGGCCAGAGAGCGGTACCTCCTGGTCAAGCCGGGGGAGGAGGCGTACGCCATCCTCCCCAGCCCTCGGTCGAACCCGCCCAGCTCGCCGGCTAAGTCGGCCAAGAAGTCGCATCGGGGCTTGTTCTCGCGGGTCCGCCACGACATGGCCTTCTGGGAGTAGCGCGTCAGCGCACCACAATCTGGCCGTGCATACCGTAGGCGTAATGGCCGGGCACGTGGCAGGCGAACTCGAGGGTGCCCGGATGACCGAAGGTCACCGTCGTGGTCACCTGACCCCCGGCCGGGACCGACACCTCGCCGGGCGCCGAGCCGTCGTGATGGGCATCGGTCCCGGCTTCATGACGATTCTGCGTGGCCCGGTCGCCGACGATGAACTCGTGGTCGATGGGGTCGGTGCTGCGGACCACGAAGGTGACCCGCTGGCCGGTACGGAAGGCGAGCCGCCCGACATCCCAGCGTGACCAGTGAGCAGTGATGACCACCGTCGTCGGCGGCGGGGCCCCGCTGGCTGCGGCCGGAGAGCAGGCCGCGGCCAGCCCCACGACCGGGACCAGCAGCCATCGCGCTATCACCGGGCCTGCTGTCACCGCGCCTGCGCGCGTCTGATGCTCACGAAGCAGCCGATGATCAGCAGGGCGAAGACGGCGAACGCCACCCGCCAGCCGGTCACCAGCGGGTGTTCATCCCCGTCGAAGTTGGGGACCTGGCTGGATAGCGGCGCCGGTCGGGGGCCGGCCTGCTGCCCGGTCCCCAGTCCGGCCGCAATCAACGAGGGCCGGTCGCCGCCGGTGGCGTCGATGGCCAGATCGTGGTTGAGCTTGTAGGCCGGCCCATCGATCTTCAGCTCGGTGAGCCACCCCGAGGACGGCACCCATCCCATGTTCTTGTCGGAGCGCAGGTCCGAGAGCAATGAATCGGAGGCTCTCGCCGAGAAGAACAACGACATGGCGTTGTCCGCAGATGGTGTCGGCAGGATGGTGGGACTGTGGTCGGTCAGCAGGTACACGTCGGCGGAAATGGGCTCGAGGGCGCCTCGCCCCAATCCGAGGATTCGCAAGGGCACCCATGGGTTGGGCAGGGGGATGGTGAGGTCGATAGGTGTCCCGTCACCGTTCTGCTGACCGCGGGCGACGGCCGCGGCCGGGTTGAAGCGAGCGGCGAGGAAGATGGGACTCCGCTTGGCGTAGTAGTCGAGCAGCTCAGGCGTGTCCGGCGTCAGCTGGAAGCCATGCTGGCGGGCCCAGTCGCCGACCGCCTGCCCACCGCCAGACAGCACAGTCAGATCGAGGGCATCGACCGTGGTGTTGAACAGCTCCACGGCCGGGCTGGCCGCCGCGGTTGTGGCCGCCCTCACGCCGCCCGCCCCGAAGTCGTCCTCGGGCGGCGGGGTCGTCTCCCGTTCGAGGCGCTGAAGGGTCCACCCGCCGGCTCGTTCGACTTTGGTCGGCACCCCCGGGAGGGGGACGATCGAGCCGAACTCGGCACCGCCGCCGGCGAACTGGAAGGAAGTGACGTAGTGCTCGATCCCGTTGTGCCAGGCGGCGAGGGTGGTGGTGCGCAAGAGGTGCACTGAACCGTTGGGCGCCACCAGGCCCCCGCAGGCCAAGGCGGGAGCAGCTCCCAGTACGACAGATGCAGTCATTAGGACCAGGCCGGTGCCAACGCGCGTTCTCATGGCCCGTTTGACGTACATGCCACTCGATAAGGTTCCCGGCCGTGAGCATCCTCGGCAACCGCGTTCTGCGCAAGGAAGACCCCAAGTTCCTGACGGCCGGCGGCACGTACGTCGACGACCATCGATTTGAAGGCTTCGCCTACGTCACGTACGTGCGCTCCACGATGGCGCACGCCACGATCAGCGCCATCGACGTGGAGGAGGCCCGCCAGGCTCCCGGCGTCGTGGCCGTATTCACCAACGCGGACGTCGATCTGGCCCCGATCGGCCCGGACATCTTCATGCTCAACGGCGCCATGACCCGTCCGTGGCTGGCCGAGGGAGTCGTCCGTTACGTGGGCGAGGCCGTGGTCGCCATTGTCAGCGAGACGCGCGCCGCCGGCGTCGACGCCGCCGAATCGGTGTTTCTCGACTACGAGCCTCTCAAGGTCGTCCTCGAATTGGAGGAATCGAAGGCCGAGACGACCCTCCTCCACCCCGAAGCCGGTACCAACGTGGCCTTCGACCTGGCCTTCGGTACTACCGACGATTTCTTCGACGGCTGCGATGTGGTCGTGCGCCAGCGGGTGGTCAACCAGCGAGTCGCGCCCTGCCCGCTCGAGGTCCGCTCCGCCGCCGCGCAGTGGGGGGACGACGACCGGCTCACATTCTGGCTGTCGACCCAGAGTCCCCACGGCGCCCGAGACGGCATGGCCGCGGTCATGGGGGTGCCCGCGGAACAAATCCGCGTCATCGCCCCCGATGTCGGCGGCGGGTTCGGAGCCAAGATGGGCCCCTACCCCGAGGAATCGCTTCTCCCGTGGATCGCCAAGCGGATCGGGCGCGGCGTGCGCTGGGTGGAAACCCGAAGCGAGAGCATGGTCTCCCTCGGTCACGGCCGAGCCCAGATCCAAGACGTGGAGATCGGTGGCGGGCGGGACGGCAAGGTCGGTGCGTATCGCTTGACCGTGCTCCAGGACTGCGGGGCGTATCCGAAGATGGGGGGTCTGCTGCCGTTCCTCACCCGCACCATGGCCCCGGGTGTCTACGACCTCCCCAAGGTGGAGTTCAACTCGAAGTCGCTGGTCACCAACACCACCCCGACCGTCGCCTACCGCGGCGCCGGCCGCCCGGAGGCCACGGCCGCCATCGAGCGGGCCATGGATCTCTTTGCTACGGAAATCGGGATGGACCCGGCCGAAGTTCGCCGCCGCAACCTGATTGCCAGGGACGCCTTCCCGTTCACGACCGCGGTTGGCACGGTGTACGACATCGGCGACTACGAGCGGGCCCTCGATCTGGTGCTCGACGCGTCCGACTACTCCGGCCTGCGGGCCGAGCAGGAGCGACGCCGATCAGCAGGCGAGACGAGGCAGCTGGGTATCGGCGTGTCGGTGTACGTGGAGATCACCAACGGTGGCGGCAACTTCGGCGAGTTCGGATCCGTCGAGATCACGCCCGAGGGGAAAGCCGTCGTCAAGACCGGTACATCGCCGCACGGGCAGGGCCACGCCACCGCCTGGGCCATGCTGGCCAGCGAGCAACTCGGCATCCCCGTTGATGACATCGAGGTAATCCACGGGGATACCGACGCGGTGCGGTCGGGCCAGGGCACGATGGCCTCTCGTTCGTTGCAGGCCGGCGGGCTGGCTGTGCATCAGGCTGCTGAGCACGTGGTCGACAAGGCCCGGCACCTGGCCGCCGAGCTGCTCGAGGCCAACCCTGACGACATCGTGCTGGACAAGGTCGGACAGCGCTTCCATGTCGCCGGTACTCCGGGAGCCGGCAAGTCCTGGGCCGAGCTGGCCGTAGGCGCTCCCGAACCTCTCTTGGCCGAGGTCGACTCGGCTCCGCCCGGAGCGACCTTCCCGTTTGGTGCGCACGTGGCGGTGGTCGAGATCGACATGGACACCGGCAAGGTGGACCTGATCCGGCTGGTCGCGGTCGATGACGCCGGCCGGATCCTCAATCCGCTTCTCGCCGACGGGCAGGTCCACGGCGGGCTGGCGCAAGGCGCCGCCCAGGCCCTGTTGGAGGAGGTCCGCTACGACGAGAACGGCAACCCGATCACGTCTAACTTGGCCGACTACGCCATGATCTCGGCGCCCGACCTCCCCAGCTTCGAGATGGTCCACATGGAGACGCCCACCCCCGTCAACGAGCTCGGGGCCAAGGGCATCGGCGAGTCCGGGACCGTCGGGTCAACCCCAGCCGTGCAGAACGCCGTGATCGACGGGTTGGCCCACCTCGGCGTTCGCCACCTCGACATGCCCGCCAGCCCCGAACGGGTGTGGCAGGCCATCCGCGCCGCCGGGTCCTAGCGGGTTCGCGCCACCCCGCCGCGCCGCCCCGCCGCGGCTGACAAAACCGCCTATTTCTCCTTCTGGGGGCAGGGGGTGTTTTGTCCCGGCACCCCCGGGCGGGCCGGCGGCGGACGCGGCGGACGCGGCCCCGCCCAAGAACTGACGGCGGGTCAACATCGGTACATATCGCGACATCTCCTGGTGTACGCCATCCAAACCGACAATGACCCCCAGATGAACCTGCTCGGAGTGAGGGCCCGGGGCCTGCGTGATCGCCGGATGGCCGCCGGGCACGGTCTCGCGATGCGCGTCATGATGACGTCAGCGACTCCGGCATCAAGAGAAACGGGGGATGGTCATGAAGGTTTCGATGTCCGTCAACGGCAGGGCCCAGGACCACGATGTCGAGCCCCGGGTGCTGCTCGTCCACTACCTCCGCGAGGTGGTGGGCTTGACCGGCACGAACGTCGGGTGCGACACATCGTCCTGTGGGGCGTGCACGGTGCTCCTCGACGGCGAGTCGGTCAAGAGTTGCACCCTGCTGGCCGTCCAGGCCGATGGCGCCAGTATCACGACCATCGAGGGACTGGCCACGGACGGACAGATGCATCCGATGCAGGAGGCGTTCCGCGAGAACCACGGCCTCCAGTGCGGATTTTGCACGCCCGGCATGGTCATGGCGGCGGTTTCGCTGCTCCAGGAGCATCCTCACCCATCCGAGGCGGAGGTGCGCCACGGCTTGGAAGGCAACCTGTGCCGCTGCACCGGGTACCACAACATTGTGAAGGCCGTGCTGGCGGCGGCATCGGCGCCGGCGGAAGCATCCGCATGACCGCCGTCGTCGGGACTCGACAGCTGCGCCGTGAGGATCCCGAGCTTCTGACCGGCGAAGCCCGCTTCGTCGACGATCTGGTCGTGCCCGGTGCGCTCCACATGGCCGTGGTCCGCAGCCCCCACGCGCACGCCCGGATCCTCTCCGTCGACACGTCCGGTGCTCGGGCCCTCCCCGGAGTGGTGGCCGCGTTCACGGGGGCCGACCTGCGCGACGAGTGGGCCGCGGCGATGCCGTGTGCGTGGCCCGTGACCGCAGACATGAAGAACCCTGAGCACTTCCCGGTGGCCGTCGACAAGGCGTGTTACTCAGGCGATGCCGTGGCCGTGGTCCTGGCCGAGACCGAGTCACAGGCCAAGGATGCCGCCGAGTCCATCGTCGTGGACTACGAGGCCATGCCGGCCGTCGTCGACCTGGAGGATGCGCTTGAGGACAACCTGGTCATTCACGACAGCCTCGGCACCAACGTTTCCTACACCTGGAATCTCGAGCCCGACGCTGACGCCGTCGAGCGGGCCTTCCGCGACGCGGCGCATACCGTGTCGGAGCGCTACGTCCAGCAGCGGCTCATCCCGTCGGCCATGGAGCCCCGCGGCGTGTGTGTCGTGCCTCAGCCGTTCGCGGGCGAGTACGCGGTCTACTCCTCGACCCAAATACCGCACATCCTGAAGATCATGCTCGGACTGACGACGGGCGTCTCGGAGAGCAAGATCCGCGTCGTCGCCCCGGCCGTCGGGGGCGGGTTCGGCTCGAAGCTCAACGTGTATGCCGAGGAATTACTCTGCTTGGCGCTCGCTCGCAGAATGAAGCGACCGGTGCGCTGGACCGAGGAGCGCTCCGAGAACTCGCACGCGACCATCCAGGGTCGAGGGCAGATCCAGCACATCGATCTGGCCGCCGACGCCACCGGGAAGATTACTGCCGTGCGAGTACGGCTCCTCGCCGACATGGGGGCGTACCTGCAGCTGGTGACACCCGGCATCCCGTTGCTCGGCGCATTCATCTATCCGGGTGTATACGACGTCGCCGCCTACTCGTTCAGCTGCACGGGGGTGTTCACCACCAAGACCCCAACCGACGCCTACCGGGGGGCTGGCCGCCCCGAGGCGACCTACGCCATCGAGCGGGCCATCGACGCCCTGGCCAAGGAGGTGGGGATCGATCCGGCCGAGATCCGCAGACGCAATTTTGTGGCGGCCTCGGCCTTCCCGTACCAGTCGGTGGGCGGGTTGGTCTTCGACAGCGGCGACTATGCACCCGCCCTCCAGCGGGCCCTCGATCTGGTCGGCTACGACAACCTCCGGTCCGAGCAGGCGGAGCGGCGGGCGGCCGGCTCGACCCGCCAGCTGGGGATCGGCATCTCGTCGTATATGGAGATGTGCGGCCTGGCGCCGAGCCGGGCGCTGGCGTCGTTGAACTACTCGGCCGGTGGGTGGGAGGCGGCGACCGTCCGCATCCTGCCGACCTGCAAGGTCCAGGTGGTGACCGGGACCAGTCCTCACGGCCAGGGTCACGAGACGTCATGGTCGATGATCGTGGCCGACAAGCTCGGGGTCCCGGTCGAGGACATCGAGGTGCTCCATTCAGACACGGCCATCTCCCCCTACGGGATGGACACCTACGGCTCCCGCAGCCTCTCCGTCGGTGGCACGGCCGTCTGGTTGGCCACCGAGAAGGTCATCGAGAAGGCCCGGGCCATCGCCGCCCACCAGCTCGAGGCGGCCGAAGAGGATCTGACCTTCGAAGCCGGCACGTTCTCGGTGAAGGGATCACCGGATCGGGCCCTCCCGCTGGCCGGCGTGGCCTTTGGCGCGTTCACCGCCCACAACCTCCCGGACGGCATGGAACCCAACCTGGAGGCCTCGTCGCATTTCGATCCGCCGAACTTCACCTTCCCGTTCGGCACCCACATCTGCGTGGTGGAGGTGGACGAGGAGACCGGAGCGGTGGCCCTGCTCAACTATGTGGCCGTCGACGACTGCGGCAACCAGGTCAATCCGCTCATCGTCGAGGGGCAGATCCACGGCGGCATCGTCCAGGGGATCGGCCAGGCCCTCTTCGAGGAGGCGGTGTACGACCCCGACGGCAACCTGTTGACGTCCACCCTCGCCGACTACCTCATCCCGTCGGCGGCGGAGTTCCCCAACATCGTCACCGACTACACGGTGACCCCCAGTCCGACCAACCCCATGGGGGTGAAAGGGATTGGTGAGGCCGGGACCATCGCGTCGACTCCGGCCGTGATTAACGCCATCGTGGACGCCCTCAGCCCGTATGGGATACGGGACATCGACATGCCGGCTTCCCCCCAACGGGTGTGGTCGGCGATCGCAACCGCACGTTCGGCCAAGGAGGCACGGGCATGATCCCGGCAGCATTCGACTACAAGCGGGCCGCGTCCGCGGAGGAGGCCATCTCCCTTCTCAGCCAGGCCGGAGACGACGCCAAAATCATCGCCGGCGGCCACTCGTTGCTGCCGTTGATGAAGTTGCGACTGGCTTCGCCGTCCGTGCTCATCGATGTCGGCCGGCTGCAGGAGCTTTCCTACATCCGCGACGGCGGCGACCACGTGGCCATCGGCGCCCTCACCCGGCACCGGGATCTGGAGACGTCGGACCTGTTGGCCAAAGACGTTGGCATCCTGGCCCACACCGCTGGCCTGGTCGGCGACCCTCAGGTCCGCCACCGCGGGACGATCGGCGGATCTATCGCCCACGGCGATCCGGCATCCGATCTCCCTGCCGTGGTCCTGGCGCTAGGGGGCACGCTGGTCGCCCGGGGAAGCGGCGGGGAGCGAGAGATCGCCGCCACCGACTTCTTCCGCGGCTTCCTGGAGACGGCGTTAGAGCCCGACGAGCTGCTGACCGAGATCCGGGTGCCGAAGTTGGCGGGCGGATGGTCCTACCAGAAGTTCAACCGCCGTTCCCAGGACTGGGCCATCGTCGGGGTGGCTGCGGCCCGGGTCAATGGCGGCACCGGTGTCGCCCTGGTCAATATGGGCCAGACCCCGGTGCGGGCATCGGCCGTCGAGGCCGCCCTCGGTTCGGGGGCGTCGGTCGCGGATGCGGCGGCCAAGGCGGCGGACGGCCTCGACCCGCCGTCGGACCTCAACGCCACCCCCGAGTACCGGCGCCACCTGGCCAGCGTCCTCGTCCGCCGGGCCCTCGAGGAAGTTGGGGGCTGACAGGCCGTAACCTGAGGGGGAGATGACCTCCTCCGACCCGCCGGTCCTCTCCGTGGACGATGTCGCCGGCGGGTTGGCCGCGCACGGCTACCTGGCCGACGAGGGCCTCACCACCGCCATCTTCCTGGCGCTGCGGTTGCGCCGCCCGCTCCTGCTAGAGGGAGAAGCCGGGGTCGGGAAGACCGAGGTGGCCAAAGTGCTGTCCCGCTGGACCGGGGGGGAGCTACTCCGGTTGCAGTGCTATGAGGGCATCGACGTGGCCCAGGCCGTCTATGAGTGGGACTACGCCCGTCAACTGCTGCACCTGCGGGCGGCAGAGCTTTCGCCTAACGGATCCGGCGACGTCGAGGACGAGCTGTACTCCGAGCGGTTCCTCGTGCGCCGCCCCCTCTTGCGAGCGGTCGAGGACCGCGAGGGCCCACCGCCGGTCCTACTCGTCGACGAGGTGGACCGGGCCGACGACGAGTTCGAGGCGTTCCTGC